>DSAV01000069.1 GCA_011046295.1 Deltaproteobacteria bacterium
CGTGTTTACTTTCATCGGTGGCTCCTTTGTGTTTGTGTGTTCCGTGGATTATTCCACGGATGGAGCCACTTTTCAATTTTCAACTAAAAATAGTATATCCTCATATTATGAGTTTGTGTTTTTGAAGCCGGAGTAAAAAAACAAAAAAACAGCTGATTTGTTTATAGCTGAGACAATGATTTCAAGTTTCTTGAATGTATTTGTCAAAAAAGCGGTATTTTACTTTTTTCTTGACTTTCTTTGCATATTTGCTCTATATGCGCCATACGAGAGGTCGAAATGAGAAATATAAAAATGGATTTATTTAACCGGGTGGATTTTTATTTTTTTAGCTTTATTAAATCAAGAATCTGCCTGAAAGCGTCATGACCGGCTATAAGAGGGAAATGAACCGTGGGCAGACAAGATCAGCTCACGGTTTTTTTTTGCTGTTATTTAAAATATAGGAGGGGGAAAAATGAAAAAGATAATGAGTATTTTTATTTCAATTGCGGTTGTTTTTTTCTTATCCGGCAATTTAGTTTTCGCGCAAACAAAGACAATTAAAGTAGGCGCGGCAATGAATTTGACGGGTCCCGCGTCAACATGGGGTCAGTATCATGAGAAAGGCCAGCGTGATTATTTTCGCTATGTCAACGAAGTCAAAGGAGGAGTGTTTGGGCACAGAATTGACATGATGACTGTCGATACGGCTTATAAGGTGCCGGAAGCCGTTGCCACGGTGCAGAAATTTGCTATGAGAGATAAAGTGGATATGATTGCCACGTGGAGCGCCGGCGAAGGACTGGCGGCTAAGCCGATTATTCAGAGATACAAAATTCCGACGATAAATTATTCGACAAGCTGGGAAATTCTTGAAGAGCCGATAGCATACATCTATCTTCCTTTCGGCAGTTACAAAATGGACTGTTACGCGGTTTTGGAATACATAAAAGCAGTTCACAAAGGAAAAGGAGCGCCCAAAGTAGGTCTTTTGACTTATAACAATGCATACGGCCGCTCAATCCACGAGCCTAGCAAGGAATACGCGGCAAAATTAGGCATTGATATTGTTGCGATAGAGGAATTTCCGCCGAGAATAGTGGATTTGAATACGGAATTGCTGCGATTGCAAAAGGCAGGCGCAAAATACGTGTTTATGCAGATGCTGCCTTCAGCCATAATTACCGCGTTTAAAAGCGCCGACAGGATTAATTATAAGCCGCAGTTTCTGGGTACCTGGACTTCAACTGATCCGGATTTTTTCAAAATGGGTAAAGGCCTGATACGCGACCGTTTGGTCATACAGTTTCCCGGCGGACTTCCATCGGACAAATCCGCAGGCATGAAAATAATGGATGAGCTTATTGAGCGCTATAAAACTGTAAATAGTTTCGACGCTTCTTACTGGGAAGGTGTCGTCGTCGGCATGATTATGGAAAGAGCGTTTATCCGCGCATATGAAAGAAGCAAAAAAATAAACCCGAAAACAATAAACGCGGCAATGGAGTCCTTTGATAATGAAGATTTTGGCGGTTTGATGCCGAATGTGACCTATACACCGAAAGACCACGGGGCTTCTTTTACGGCGCGCATGGTCAGAGTTAAAGAAGATGGTACATACGCACCGCTGACTAATTTTTACGTTCCGGGAAAAGATAAAATTAAACTCATTAAATAATATTAGATATCAGATAGATAGTCAGATAATATAAATTATAGGTTTAATATGAAAGCTTTCCGAGGCCGTCCAACCATAATGATAAACAGGCCGGAAGAACATAAGAAAGCAGAGTTGGAAATTAAAAATTTGCACCTGAGTTTCGGCGGTGTGATAGCGGTGAAAGATGTAGATCTCCGTGTTCACACCGGCGAATTAATGGCTATTATCGGACCTAACGGGGCCGGTAAAACCAGTATGCTCAATTGCATAACCGGATTTTACCGGCCACAGAAAGGGCATATTAAATTTAACGGTCAGGATATTACGGATTTGCACACTCATAAATTGGTCGAGGTAGGCATAGGCAGAACTTTCCAGAATATCGAACTGTTTCCCGGAATGACCGTGCTGGCCAATATGACTCTCGCTCGTCATGTTCATTGTCAATACAGCTTTATTAAATCCTGGTTTTTTTCTCCGGCGGTGGTAAAAGAAGAAATGCACCACCGGAAAATTCTGGAAGAAATAATTGATTTTCTCGAGATGCAGTCTATACGGAAGAAAACTGTCGGTTCTCTGCCTTATGGAATGATGAAAAGAGTCGAACTGGGGAGAGCGCTGGCTCTGGAGCCAAAACTTCTTATCCTGGATGAACCTTTCGCAGGAATGAATCTGGAAGAAAAAGAAGATATGGTTCGTTTTCTGCTGGAACTGAATCAAAGATGGGGTTTGACCATGATTTTGGTTGAACATGACATGTCCATTGTTATGAACATCGCACAACGCATCATGGTTTTAAACTTTGGAGAGAAAATAGGCGAGGGCAGCGCGGAAGAAATCAGCATGAATCCGGAAGTCATAAAAGCATATCTCGGCGAAGCCGATGTAATATAGACAAGGTACGGGCGTAAGAAAATTGACCATTGAAAAGCAATCTCATTATTATAACTTAACAATACCACAGATTCTCGCTGAAAACGCAGCAAAGTATTATGACAGTAAAACAGCGATACGGGAAAAAGCGTACGGAATCTGGCAAAGATACAGCTGGCTTGATTACTGGCAGTATGTGAAGAACACAGCGGGAGGTTTTGCTTCGTTGAATCTTAACAGAGGGGAAACCCTCTGCATGGCGGTTGACAATCATGCAGAATGGCTTTTTTCCGAAATTGCCGCGCATGTTCTGGGAGCAACAACATTAAACTTGTTTACCTCTTCAGTGGCCGAAGAATTGGCAACTTCTATCAACCGCGTCAATTCTCCTGTCGTTGTTGTGCAAGATCAGGAACAGGTAGATAAACTTCTGGAAGTTAAAGACAAGCTGGGTAACATTTCCAAGATTGTTTATATTGACCCGACAGGAATGACTTCGTATGAAAATCACTCCTGGCTGATAAGTTATGCCCGGCTTCTGGATATTGGAAAAAATTTTAATTCGGAAAAACCGCAATTTGTTGAACAGGAAATGAATAAAGGAAGGTCGGAAGATGTTGCCGTAATGATTCAAACATCGGGAACAACAGGTATACCAAAGCTGGCCATGCTTTCGCATCGAAATATCACGCAAATGGCCTTGCAATGGATCGAAGCGGAAGAAATTAAACCT
Source organism: Deltaproteobacteria bacterium (assembly GCA_011046295.1). Classification (GTDB taxonomy): domain Bacteria; phylum Desulfobacterota; class Syntrophia; order Syntrophales; family Smithellaceae; genus UBA4810. The sequence goes on from DSAV01000069.1 coordinate 3,249, forward strand.
GAAGAAAATTGGATTTCCATGTCGCCGCCGGCTTGGATAGTTGATCAGATGTGGGGTATGGGCGTGGCGCTGGTTGGTGAGATGGTGATGAACTTTCCCGAGACACCGGAAACAGTAATGGATGATTTCCGCGATATAGGGCCTTCGATGCTTATCACGGCATCGCGTTTTTGGGAGGATTTAGCATCGAGCATCAGGGTAAAAATATCTGATGCCGGCTGGCTGAAGGAAAAATTATTTTTGTGGGGAGAGGTTGTCGGTAAAGCATTTGTTACAAAAAAAACAAGAAAAAAAAGTATTCCTTTATTTTTGAACATTTTGCATAAATTAATGTCTATCTTGGTTTACCGGCCGCTTTTAGACAGGATTGGTTGTTCCCGGTTTAAAGGCGCGTTCACCGGAGGACATCCCATCAGTCCTGATGTAATTTTATTTTTCCGCGCCGCGGGTTTAAATCTGAAACAGTGTTATGGTCTTACGGAAGCAGGAGGAATATTTCAGGTTCAGCCTGATGATGAAGTCAAACTTGAGACGGTAGGAAAACCTCTGCCCCTTACGGAAGTTAAAATAGCTGAGGATCAGGAAGTGCTCGTACGTTCGGAAGCGAATTTTTCCGGTTACTATAACGATTACGAAACCACTCAGGCAGCTTTTGAGGACGGTTGGTTGAAAACGGGAGATGCGGGATATATCGACGCGGACAATCATTTGCTGATTATAGGCCGCAAAGAGGATATTATCCGCAACAAAAGTGGCGATGCCTTTTCTCCCGATTTCATTGAAACCAGGCTGAAATTCAGTCCATATATCAAAGAAGCGGTTATTTTCGGCGAAGGACGTCCCTATATAACTGCGATGATAAATATTGACATGGGTAATGTCGGCAACTGGGCGGAAGATCACATGATTCCGTACACAACTTATATAGATCTTTCCCAGCAGAAGGCCGTGGAGGAATTAATTTTAAAAGAGGTAAGCCGGGTAAACGAGCAGCTTCCTGATGTCATGAAGTTGAAAAAATTTGTTTTGCTCTACAAGCTTCTTGACGCTGACGAGGAAGAACTAACCCGAACGGGTAAAGTCCGCAGACGATTCGTGTACGGATTGTATATTAAGATTATCGAGGCGATGTACGGGGAAGAAGAAAGCGTTCAGGTAACCGGAAAGGTCAAGTACCGTGACGGACGCGTGGGTGAAATCCAGACAACTGTTAACATAATTAAGGTAACATGAGGGGAAATTAATGGATTTTTTTCTACAGTTATTGGTTAACGGAATATGCGTGGGTCTGCTCTACGGCATATCGGCAATGGGCTTCGTTATGATATTTAAATCATCCAGCGTGTTAAATTTCGCGCATGGAGAATTACTGGCTTTGGGAGCATTCTTCTTTCTGGCGCTGATTACCTGGGCAAAAATCCCGATTCTACCCGCCTTCATTCTGACGCTGGTCGGCTGTTTTATACTTGGTTTTTTAATCGAAAAATTTTTCCTGCGGCCGTTAGTCGGGGAAAAACTCATTTTTGTGATAATGCTGACCGTTGGCCTGGCTTTTATGTTTAAGGGATTTATTTTATTGATTTGGGGCGGAAATCTTTACACGTATCCGGATTTTCTTGGTGAGACTCTGGCACTGAACCTGGGAAAAATACACATTGCCCCCGTTTATACCGCTACAATGGGAATCAGCGCGGTTATCCTGATAATTTTCGGTTTATTTTTTAAAAAATCATCCCAGGGAATCTATATGCGTTCGGTGGCCGATAACCAGAAAGCGGCTCTTTCTCTGGGGGTTCACGTGCGCAGGGTATTTGCCTTGTCCTGGGCGATTGCGGCGCTTGTGGCCAGTATGAGTGGCATTGTGCTGGGAATTATGAACGGAGTTAATGTTCATGATCTTAGCTCTATCGGACTGAAAGTTTTTCCTGTAGTTATACTGGGCGGCCTGGATAGTATAGCCGGCGCTATTATCGGTGGTATCATTATCGGTCTGCTGGAAACATTCACCGGCGGATATTTATCCCCTTCGCTGCGTGATGTCGTGCCGTATATCGTGCTTGTTTTTATTTTACTTATTAAACCTTATGGTTTATTCGGACTGGTGGAAATCGAGAGGGTATGATGAGGAAGTTTTCTTTTCATCCATGCGGTAATTACCGCGAAAATTATGAGCAGGAACTTTCAATTTTCGAAACGGACTTCGGAAGAGTTTGCCTGCTGGTATTTCTGGCCCTGTTTATTTTTATCGCGCCTTTCGTTGTCAGCACATACACACTTTACATTTTAAATATAATCGGCATCGCGGCTATAGCGGCTGTGGGACTCAATATTCTTGTGGGTTATACGGGGCAGATTTCTCTGGGGCATGGAGCATTTTTCGGTGTTGGCGCCTACGCGGCGGCAATTCTCGCCACGAGGCTGGATATATCTTTTTTGCTGGCCATACCGATGGCGGGAATCATAACAGCCGGTGTGGGAATGATTTTCGGTCTTCCTTCCGGGAGGCTCAAAGGCCTGTATTTAACCATTGCCACTCTGGCGGGGCAATTTATTATCGAGTATGTTCTGATACAATGGGAGAGTCTGACCAGAGGAACGTTAGGCATCATACTGCCAACGCCGAAAATCCTTCAATGGGATATCGCGGACGACAGGGCTTTTTTCTTTTTAATATTCGCGAGTCTTATCCTGACGACCTGGTTTGCCGTAAATATTATGCGCAGCAAATTCGGCCGCGCTTTTATCGCAATCAGGGATAATGACCGGGCGGCGGAAGGTATGGGCATACCGATTTTTAAGTATAAATTACTTTCCTTCGGTATCAGCTCTTTTTATGCCGGTTTTGCGGGAGCTCTCTGGGCTTATTATATGGTAAGCATCACAACTGAACCTTTTAACCTCGGCCTTTCCGTGGAATTTATCGCCATGGTTATTATAGGCGGAATGGGTAATATCCCCGGAGCAGTATTCGGCGCTACATTTATAACTTTGTTAAATGAATTTTTGCGCCATTTGACTGTAATGCTGATGAATGTCGATTTCGTTATCAGCTTGGGATTGAATATAGCGCCGCTTAAAGAATTTGTTTTCGGCCTGGCAATTGTTTTATTCATATTGTTCGAGCCGAAAGGTCTCGCGGAATTGTGGCGCATTATCCGCTCGAGTTTCCGGCTGTGGCCATTTTCCTATTAGGTGAAATACGATGAGTGACATAATATTACAAATAAATAATATATCTGTTGTTTATTCAGATGTTATACAGGTATTGAAAGGTGTTTCTTTATCTGTGGACAAAGGATATATCGTCTCATTATTAGGGAGCAACGGCGCCGGAAAAACGACTACACTGAAAGCTATTTCCGGCCTGCTCAAGCCGGAAAACGGTGAAGTAACGGACGGAGAAATTATTTATAAAAATAAAAACATCCAAAACCTGGCGCCTGAATTCATAACAAGGCAGGGTATCATTCAGGTCTTGGAAGGGCGTCAGCCGTTCAAATATCTTACAATTGAAGAAAATCTGCGTGTCGGCACGGCCACGCGTATGGGAAAGCGCTATAAGCAGGATTTGGATTTAGTCTATCATTACTTTCCCGCTTTAATTCCCCGAAGAAAAACATTGGCCGGTTATTGCAGCGGCGGAGAATTACAGATGCTGGTTATCGGACGCGCGTTGATGGCGCATCCGGAACTTCTCATGCTGGACGAGCCGTCATTGGGCTTAGCGCCGCTCGTCGTAAAAGAAATATTCCGCATAATTAAAACAATTAATGAAGAACATGGAACAACTATTGTTTTGGTCGAGCAAAACGCGAGAATGGCACTGCAAGTAGCACACTATGGTTACGTGATGGAAAACGGAAAAATCGTAATGGAAGGATTTTCAAAAGATTTAATTAACAATCCCGATGTAAAAGAGTTTTATCTGGGTATGGCGGCTTCAGGAATAGCGAAGTCTTATAAAGACGTTAAATCCTACCGCCGGCGTAAAAGATGGTTGTAGTATGGAAAGGGGAAATCATGGGAAAATACTTTGATAAAAAGGAGGTATGGACCAATAAAGAAAGAAAACTCAAACAGGAGTTTCAATTATCCAAGATGGCACAGCTTGGTTATAAAAAGTCACCAATGTTAAAAAAAATATTTGATGAGCTACATATTAAACCTTCCACAATTAAATCTCTTGAAGATATGGAACGTCTGCCCGTAATCTCGCGCGAACAGCTCGTGGATATGGAGCAAAATGATCTTCCTTACGCGGGACTCCATAATACCACCGCCAGCATTGACCGTATTTTTACTTCTCCCGGCCCGGTTTATGAACCGCATTTATCGGAAAATGATTATCTGTGGGCCAGAGCTTTTTTTGCGGCCGGCATTGGTCCTGAGGATATCGCCCTGAACGCTTTTTCTTACCACCTTGTTGCCGCCGGTTTAACTTTTCACGGCGGTTTGCGTAAAGTAGGGGCCACCGTTGTCCCTTCGGGAACATCATCTTCTCAAGTTCAAGTACAGCTAATCAAAGATTTACGTGTAACTGTTTATGTCGGCACTCCCAGCTTTTTGATGGCGATTATTGAAAAGTCTAGGGAAATGGGCTTCAATTTCAAAAAGGATTTTTATGTTAAAAAAGCGTGTTTTGCCGCAGAGCCCCTGTTCCCGGATATGCGCCGTTCTTTTGAAAAGGATTATGGAATAGATACTTATCAGATGTACGGGGCTACAGAGGTAGGAGACGTTGCTTATGAATGCTCAGCGAAAAACGGCTGGCACATCTGCGAAGAAACAATTGTTGAAATCATTGATACTTACACGGGTAAAAAAGTTCCCCATGGAGATTTAGGCGAAGTAGTGGTTACGAGACTCAATGAAATATTTTTTCTGTTGCGTTTCGGAACAGGAGATTTATCAAGGATAATCACCGAAAAATGCGCCTGCGGCCGGACATCATACAGGCTGGCGGGAATTGCGGGAAGAGTAGGTGACGCCGTTAAGGTAAGAGGTTTGTTTTTAGCGCCAAGCCAGCTGAAGTCGCTTCAGCTTAAGTTTAATAATCTTCCGCTTCAGGCAGTTGTGACAAGAGAAGGCCACAATGACATATTAACGTTGCGCGTGGAAAAAACGGCACCGGAAATCGGCTCTTTGAGTTGGGATGAAAATTTCAAAAAATCATTCAGGGAAATCTGTACTGTCAGAATTGACCAGATGGAGTATATCGATAAGGGTCGAATAGATTCCGGAGAGAAGCTTTTGATTGACAAGCGCAAGTGGTAATATTATTTATTGTTTCAGATAAAAACAAAAAAATCAGCTGAAACAAAATCACGAAAGAATAGCCACGTCTTTGAGTTTTAGCTGTATATCGGAAGTGCCATTCCAGTAGTTGATTTGCGGAGTAAAGGCAACATCAAGATTCGCGCCCGCGATTGCGTCCATGAATGATCCCATGCTGAACCATATTGAATCCCGTGAAATGCCCTGGCTGGTAAGTTTCATTTTTAGATGGTTGTTGCCGACAATTAAAGGAGAAGATACCTGAATATTGCGCGCGCAAAGAATTGGTTCGGGATTATCGCAGCCAAAAGGAGCGAGCATTGTCATTTCGTTGATTAAGGCCAGATTGATATCAGATAGCCGGCACTCGGTATCAATTAATGTATGCGATACCATATCCTGAGTTTGAATGCTTTCATCGATAATTCCGTTCAAAAGAGCTGAAAATTCGTCAATATCATCTTCTCTGATAGAAATTCCCGCCGCCCGGTAATGACCGCCGTAAGAAAGCAGCAAAGAAGCGCATTGTTTCAGTCCCTGATGGATATTAAATTCGGAAATACTTCTTCCGGAACCCTTGCCGATACCGCCATTGATGCTGATGACAAAAGCGGGGCGGCTGAATAGGTCAACAAGGCGCGATGCGACAATACCGACAATGCCCGGATGCCATTTCTCAGAAGAAAACACCAAAGCATTTAATTTTTCAAAATCAGGTATTTTCCTGATATTATCAAGAATATCGTTTAGAATATTCTTTTCCATGGACTGACGCCTCCGGTTATATCCATCCAGTTTTGCGGCAAGCGAGCGAGCTTCATCAATGTCCTCGGTCAAAAGCAGTTGCACGGCATCCAGAGCGGAAGCGATACGCCCGGCGGCGTTAATACGCGGAATCAGACTGAAGGACGCCCTGAATGAGTCGATATTCTGCCCATCAATACCGCTGACTTCTTTGAGAGCTTTAATACCGGGGCGCTTTCCTTCAGTTATCAGTTCCAGGCCGATTTTGGCGAAAATTCGGTTTTCATCTACCAAAGGTGCTATATCGCCGATTGTGCCCAGCGCGACAATATCCAGGTATTCCTTTAAATTGGGGTAATCATCATTTTTCCAGAAGCCCTCCTTACGAAGCGCGCCACGCAAAGCGATAATAAAGTTATAGGCAATTCCTACCGCAGCCAGGTTTTTAAAGGGAAAGCCGCAATCTGTCTGGTTGGGATTAATTGTCGCCACAGCATCAGGAAGAATTTCCGGGATTTCATGATGATCCAGAACGATAGTTTCAATACCCAGCGATTGGGCATAAGCTATTTGTTCTATGTCGGAAATGCCGCAATCAACGGTAATGATCAGATTCGTATTTTCTGCTTTGAATTTGTCAATAATTTTCGTTTTCAAGCCGTAACCTTCCTCGACCCTGTCTGGTATATAAAAAGAAAGATGAGGAGTCAGCTTACCGATAAATTTATAAAGAATAACCACCGAAGTTATACCGTCGGCGTCGTAATCTCCGTAAATTACTATTTTTTCCTTGTTATGAATCGCTTTCAAAAGGCGTCCTACACCCACTTTCATATCTTTCATTAGAAGAGGGGGGTACAAATCATTCAATGAGGGGTAAAGATAGCGGCGAGCGCTTTCCATGTCCGCGATTTCCCGCTGAGTCAATATTCTTGATATAATCGAAGAAATGCCGAACTCACTACTTAGAGAATCAGCAATATTATCGGTGCTTGCTTCTTTCAGTTTCCATTGAGTTGTGGGCAGTTTTTTGGCTTTTGCTGTCATTTTTATGTCTTTCCGATACCCTCTATACTATCAGCAAGGTTGCCAATGTCAAGTTTGTATCAGTGTTTTTCAAAAATAATGTTTTTTACCGCAGACTGGTGTGCCTGGATTTTTCTGGCGAATTTTCTGAAATCATCGATTTTCTCCGGTTCGATTATTTCATGATTAGATTTATGTTTAATGGATATCTTTAAGGTATTGTTTTTAAAGAAATAATACTCTTCCCTCAAAAGAAAAGATTCGTTTATGAAAAAATTTGCCGGCAATCTTCTGATTTTGAAACCGGCAGGAAATATATAAGTTAAGTTGTCGCGTGAAAAATAAGATGGGTTAAGGAAAACAGGATATTTGCGTTCGGTTGCCGCGGTTATGTCCTGGTAAGAATCAAAATTGACTATATCGGATAAGACCATCAAGTCATCGTCAAGTTTATGGGCGAGATTTTTAAGATATCCACTCATATTTATTATAAAAGGTTTCCGCGTATCGGTAAAACTGCCAAAGTTCAGTTTATAAACGGTAATGCCTCTACGCTCAAAAAATTTCTTTCTTTCTTCTGGTGGTGAATATTTGTAGAAACGCCTGATAGATTCAGCCGCCTTGCCGGAATACAAATATGCGGCTTCAATTTCGGCATGGCCTTCTTTTTCAATTTTATATTTGATATCAGTCTGGATAAAGTCATTATTGGAATCTATGGAGGGGGTGCGTACAAAATCGTAAGTGCCGTCGGCATTGATCAGGAACACCTCGGCAGGGCGAAAAAAAGGCACAGAATCGAACGAGGCTGTTTCATTAGTGGCGTCAAGCCAGAAATAACCTTCATTCTTCTTATCGGGAACTACGGCTATAACATGATTAAAAGCCGTCAGAGAGGGCATGGTTTTGTCAAAATATTCGGGGTAAGAAGGAACAAGAGCGGGAAGGGCTTCAATCCCGGCTATTTGAAGCATAGTCAGTAATAGGGTGGTTTTATCCTTGCAGTCCCCATATCTTTTTTGAAAAACTTCGTAGGCGGGGTGTGGTTTATGAGTGTAAGGACCCAGCAGGACAGCGACATATCTTATTCTTTGAGCTACAAAATCGAAAATAGCGCTGATTTTTTCTTCTCTTGATTTTTTATCGGAGATTAATTTATTAGTAAATTCAATCAGTTCGTGGTCGGTCTTCATTTGTTCGGAAATAAGCTTTGCATACCAGCCGGATATTGTTTCCCAGTTATCAAGAGTCCACATAGATATTTGCGGAAAAGTATTTGTGTCCCTTAAAGAGGGCATTCGGGCTTCCGGAATTATTTCATCCTGGCTGGTATTGGTGAAAATGTAGGCATTCTTATTTCCTCTTTCAACAATTTCCGGCGTTAAATCCGCGTTGAATTTGCGGTATTTTAATTCAATTTGCCTCGGCAGTACAATTTCCATTATATCAACTTCCATGGGATGAAACTGGCGGCAAAAAAACGTGGAAAAAAAATCGAAGTTTATAATCGGCTTGAGATTTCTTATTTCGTAAGCGTATTCTATGATACAACCATCTTCCACTGCGGGCATATTGAATCGTTTTTTCCGTATATCGGTATAAAAATCATATCCGGCGTAAGCAGATGAGTCGTGAACATCTTCAAGGTTCAGGGAAACAACTTGTCCGTCCGGCTTGATGGTGTTGGCAAATAATATTTTCGGTCTCTGGTAGCCCTCACGGTAATAAATAGTTTGGGACGCGAAAGATCGTCCTCTTTCATTGAATATTTTAACGCGTTCAACGTGCCTGGTCACACTTGTACCATCGCTGAAGAATTCGACATAGTAATAGGAGTATAAGATATTGGCTCCCGCGTTGGCGTGTTCTTCGGCTTGCGGCGTCTGTTGCAAATAGGCCTGTACATTGCCTTGAGTAACACTTCTGATATGAGGATTGGCTCCGCCACAGGCAAGTAAAAGTAAAAATAAAATGAACAGTAAAATCCGGTTAATACGCATAAATACTCCGAAAAAATATTCAGCAGTAATCATACAGTTTTTATTTATCTGAGTCAATGAGGGCTTCATTCTTGCCCTTTGATTCATTAAGTGATAGTAAAATAAATAATGATTAACAAGTATTGCCGAGTAAAAAGAGAAAACATTTCATTTGTCCAGTTTATTTTAGAAGCTTATGAAGGGATGGCCACAATATCGACAATAGATTCACGCGAAGCGCTAATCAGAGTTTCGATTATGCCGGATTTTATTTCGGAAATCAGTGATGTTCTCCTTGAATTAAAAAAAAGTAACGCGATAGAAAAGATAGATGATTACAGGTAAATAAATTTATGCTGATGCTGACTCATACATATTTTTTACAGAATCTTTTGAGCTCGACAGGCGCAGAAGATTACCCCCTTGATGTTTACGTTTACAACATCGTGCCGGACTTATTGACCATTCATCCGGAGATTCAACCTTCGCAGACACACAATATCAGGCGGACATTGCAAAATCCCCCTGAATATCCCGGCATGGCGTATATAATGTTCCATCTTTTGCTCGATGATCTTGCGCACTACGGACACATTTGCCCGGATTGCCAGGAAGAATTCAATCCGGATTCACAGGGCTATTCCTATGTTAAAGGGAAGCCTCTAATAAATCCAATGCTGGATTTATATAGAGGCACAAATAAAGAAATATCGTATAACGAAGCTGCATACCGCTCGCATTTAATAATAGAAATGATTTATGACTTGGCGATTTTATCTCAAATTAATTCATCTAATACCGTAGAGATGTTGGCTGAAGCAATTAAATACGCGACAAAAAGCAAAATGCCCGAACTACGAAGGACCATTAAATGGCTTTACGGTTTTGATGAGGACTGGATAGGCGACGTAATGAAAGAAGCTTCTTTTTACATCACAAAAGAAAGAATGGAGCGCATTATGAACATAGAAGGGCGCGTTAACCTTTACGCCAATAAGTTCGGGGGAGAAAAGAACAATGCTGACGTGTATAACGGAATAAATAATTTATTCAAGCAGGCAAGGGTCTTGCTTAATGAAGATGATGAATTGTTTCTTAAGGAAAGCGCCCAAACGATTAAGAAGTACGGGTGGTATCCTACAGTTACATAGCTTTTTTAATCAGACCGGACCGGACGCAGCGGGTACAGACTTTAACTCTTCTGATTGATCCTTTTTTCTCATCAACACAGCGTAATTTCTGTAAATTGGGATAATTAATCTTTTTTGTTTTATTATTGGCATGGCTTACATTATTGCCAACCGCAGGCTTTTTGCCGCAAATTTCGCAAACACGGGACATTACACATTCTCCTTGTAAAAAACTGCGCCGTTACTAAAACATAAGGCTCTATTTTGCAAGCATTATTTTTGCCTTAAGAGTAAAAATCACGCTGCGGATTTTAGGGAATATACCTTAAATCAAACGTTTTTCATGTTTGCCGGTTGCCCGGTAGTTTCCAGAACACGCAGCCACACATTTCCGTGCGGGTTAATTGTTCTGCCGGAAGCCACGGTGTGCAGGGGAAGGTGTACGTAATCTTCTTTCATCAAAGCGACCAGAAGGCCTGTTTTGCCCGTCATCGCGGCGTGCACGGCATATTGTCCCAGAGAACTGCAGTAAATGCTATCAGAAGCATTCGCCGGAACAGAACGGATAAGATAACTGGGTTCAATATATTTCAGATTAATTTCCATGTCGATGCTTCTAAAATAATTTTCTATAGAGCTTTTCATGTAAAGTCCTATGTCCAACAGACGAATATTGCCTGAGGAATCCTTTTCCACGGGAGCATTACCTTTTCTCAGAAGATCTTGTCCCGCTCCTTCAGCAACCATGATTACGGCATGGCCGCGAGCACGCATGCGCTTTTCCAGAATTTTCAAAAACCCTTTTTCACCTTCCATGTCGAAAGGGACTTCCGGTATTAACACGAAATTAGTATCATTTTGCGCCAGCGCGGCATAAGCGGCGATGTGTCCGGAGAGTCTTCCCATGATTTTAATAAGACCGATTCCGTTGAAGTATCCCTTAGCTTCTACATGAGCGCTTTTGATTGATTCCGCCGCCTTTTCTATTGCGGTATCGAAACCGAAAGATTTTTGTATTAAGTCAAGGTCATTATCAATAGTTTTGGGGATGCCGATAATGGACAATTCCAATTTCTTTTGTTCGGCGATATTCGCCAGTTGAGCGGCGGCCTTCATCGTTCCGTCGCCTCCAATGCAAAACAGAATATTGACTTTTAAATTGGCCATGTAGTCGAGCATTGCATTAATGTCCTGCGGGCCGCGAGAAGAGGAAAGAATGCTCCCGCCGATACTTGTGATATCGTCAACAAAGTCTGGCGTGAGATGCAACAGCTCGTGTCCGCATGCGGGATTCAGCCCGCGGAAACCGTATCTAACGCCGTAAATATTCTTAACGCCGTATCGGTGAAAGAGCGTCATGGTTATTGACCTTACGACATCATTTATACCCGGACATAAACCGCCGCAGGTAACAATCGCCGCCTTTGTTTTGGCCGGAGAGAAAAAAATTTTACTGCGTGGCCCGGCAATTTCCAGTGAAAGGGGTTGTCCGTTTTTATCCTTCTGTGATGAATAATCATCCAGGTAAATGTTAAAAAGTAATCTCTTTTTATCTTCAGTAAAGTAACCTATATCCGACAAAGGAGATTCTATTTTACATTCACCGAGATTTTTAATGGAAAAATCATAATTCATATCTTATTTCCTCTTGTCTAAAACATTATAAACGCTTTGCAGTCCGGAGAGTATTTCACCTTCAAAGCCCATATCCGGAAAAGCAAAAGAGCCGTTGAGTAAAATATTTTTTAATCGTGTTTTATTATTTTGCACGGGGAAAAAGGAAAAAGAAGAATCCGGCACTATATATTTAGGATTAACTGTGTCTTTGTATTGCTTTGATATATCAATTGATTTATTAATATCGAATTGCTTTATATTTTCTTCTAAAAAGGGCAAAAAATTTCCCAGCCTTTTCATTGTGAATTGTGTTGTTTGAGTTAACTTTTCTTTCGTCCAGAAACGTTCATTAGCGGGTAAATAAACGGTGGCGGTAAGTAATTTTTGCCCCGCTACGGATTTTTTTTCCGAAGACGGCGGATTTGATTCTACAATTATAAGATTATCATCAAGAATATCTTTGTGGACATCAGATAAAAGCGCCACAAGACGAGACATTTTTTCCGGCAGGCATTTATCAGCAACGATAAAATGCACAGAGAAGGGGTAGTGGGATACGCGCAGTTTCTTCATCCATTTGTCTGTATTTATTCTTTTTTTTCGTTTGCTGATTATTTTCATCGCCTCGGATTTGTTGCTGATAATCAAATATTTGGCGGCAATTGTGGTTTTTTCGCCGGCACTGTCCGACAATTGGGCTTCAATCCACTTCTTCTTTTCAACATTAAGTAATTGAAGGTTGCAGATATATTCACCTTTTTCGGATGTGAATTTTTTCAACAGCTCCCGCATTAACTGATGTTTTCCTCCGCGCGGAAAATAGATACCCCGTAAAGGAGCAGCATACTGATAATAGGAGCCAACCGAGTCGATTCCTTTTATCGAGAAGCAAAATAGCGCCATTTGAGCTTCCATTATTTTTTTGAATGAATTGTCGCTGAAAAGAGTACGTTTAAATCTCTTGTTCTTTAAATTAAAAACTGTTTTGAGCCACACAAGTTTAATATAATCAGCATAGTTTTTCACGCCCCGCGGCTTGATAAACGGATGTTTTCTGATCCAGGACAGCATGAAATTTGAATTCTTAAGCACGCAAGAGTAAAATGAGTCGATTTCACGGGATAAATTCGGGAATTCTCTTTTCAGTTCATCGGCAATATCTTCTGTATTTTTAAAAAAATCAATGCGATGTTCAGGAAGGATAACCTGGTAGGCAGGGTTGCTTGATATTGATTCTTGATCAATTTCTATACCAAGCTCATCTAAAAGAGATTTAGCAATTTGATCATTGCCTAAACAGGTTATGGGAATCGGATCGATATTAAAATAAAAATTATCAAAGATATTTTGTTTTTCAATATCGTGGCGGGCGATGTGAACGGTTTTTAAACCGTAATGTGATGCGACAACGGCGGAAATATATGATGAAATATCATCGCCGATAACCATTAAATCATGCATAAAAAATAAATATCCCTGTCATTAAAAAAATTAAAAACCAAAAAGAGGCGGATTATGTATTTCCGGAATAGACTTTTCTCCTGCGTGCGTAACGCGCACTTTTCGGCCCTCAATTTGCAGCCGGCCTTCGGCAAAAAGCTGAATTGCCTGCGGATAAATCCGGTGTTCTTCTTTTAATATCCTTTGAGAAAGGGAATCTTCAGTATCATCATCATAACAAGGCACTACGCCTTGAATAATAATCGGGCCGGTATCCACTCCTTCGTCGACAAAATGCACCGTGCAGCCTGAAAATTTTACGCCATATTCAAATGCCTGCTTCTGTCCGTGCAGTCCGGGAAAGGAAGGCAGCAGGGCAGGGTGAATATTCATGATTCTTCCGGGAAATGACTTTAAAAAACCTGGAGTTAAAATACGCATAAAACCGGCCAGAATCACCAAGTTCACTTTCTTTTCTTTTAGAATTCTTGCCATTTCCGAATCGAATTCCTCTCTAGACGCGAACTTGCCGCTATCGAGCACCGCTACAGGCACAGAATGATTTTTTGCCTTTTTTACTCCCAGAGCTTCGGGGTTGCTGCTGATGACGATTTTTATTTCGGCTTTGAGCTTTCCTTTTTCAATATGGTCGATAATGGACTGCAGATTGGAGCCGCTGCCGGAAATCAAAACACCAAGATTTAATAAAGCCGTCATAATAAAACATTCCTGATTTCAGGCCATTACGACCTGCTGTTGTTCGCCTTGTCTCTTTTCGATAGTTCCGATCAAAAACGCTTTTTCTCCCAGGGCTTCCATTTTCAGTTGTTCCAGAACTGCGAGACATTCTTTTTCTGAAACGATAATCATCATGCCGATACCCATATTGAAAACGCGGAACATTTCTCTTTCTTCAATATTGCCCATATCCTGAATCACCTGAAACACAGGCGGTATTTCCCACATATTTTTATTAATTACGCAGCGGCAGGCCTGCGGAATGATGCGGGGGATATTATCGTAAAACCCGCCCCCGGTGATGTGAATTAATCCTTTGACAAAGAAATTTTTAAAAATGTGCAGGAGGGATTTGACATAAATACGCGTCGGCTCTAGAAGTTCCAGGCCGATTGATTTTTTCAGTCCGGAAACTTTATCTTTTATATCCAGCCTGCCTTTTTCCAGTAAAACTTTACGTGCCAGTGAGAAGCCGTTGCTGTGCAGTCCGCTGGAAGCAAGACCGATGACGCAATCATTTATACTGATGGACGCGCCGTCAATAATCTTATCCGCTTCCGCCGCGCCGACGCAGAATCCGGCCAGGTCGTATTCACCGGGCTTATAAAAACCGGGCATTTCCGCCGTTTCTCCGCCTAAGAGCGCGCAGCCCGCCTGATTGCAGCCTTCTACGATTCCCTGAATAATTTGCACGCTTTTTTCCAGTTCGATTTTTCCTGTTGACAAATAATCAAGGAAAAAAAGAGGTTCCGCGCCCTGCACAACCACGTCATTTACCGACATGGCCACCAGATCAATGCCGATGGTATCGTGTTTGTCCATCAGTTGGGCGACGCGCAGTTTTGTTCCCACGCCGTCCGTGGAGGAAACAAGCACGGGATTTTTGAATTTTTCCGAACTCAGATGAAAGAGTCCGCCGAACCCGCCGATTCCCGATACTACTTCTTTGCGCGCGGTAGTCTTAATCAGGTTTTTGATGCGCTCGACAAATTCATTTGCTTTATCGATATCCACGCCTGCCGACTTATAAGTGGTTTTCTTTTCCATATCCCTCTATGCTTTTGATTTTTTTTTTAATATCGTGTCCTTTGATCTATAGCAAATCATCGTTTAAGTCAATCATTCCTTGCCTAAATAGCATATATTTGTTAAAAAAAAACAGCAATTTGCCGGAAATAATCAGGTTTGACAACTCTTTATGCGGAGACTTGAATGGGTGACGTGGAAAAGATTTTACAAAAAATTGAACACCCCCTGAATTTTGCCTCCCGGGACAATTACAAAAACATCGCACAGATAAAAAACATGGGCAAGACGCTTCTGAATCTGCTCGTATCGCTAAAAGGCTCTTTGCCGCCTGCCGGCGGTAACGCTGCCTTTAGTCTAATAGATGAGTTATTAAAAATATTTTCCGATTACGACGAACAAAAGCTGGCGGCAAAAAAGATTTCTTTAGAAAAAGTTCGTCTTATTTTAGAAAAAATCAAAAAAGAAATCAATTCCTTGTCCGCAAAAGAACCCGTTCATAATGAAGATGAAAATATATTGCAGTTGCTTACTAATTTCCGCGAATCTTCGGCTAAATTAAGTCTGCCCGTTCAATACCTCAAAAGAGTAGGGCCGAAGATGGCCGGGCGGTTTGCCGCCAAAAAAATTACCACTGTTGAGGATTTGCTTTTTTTTCTGCCCCGTACGTATGAAGACCGGCGGGAAATCAGGAAAATAAATCGCCTGGAAGTGGGGAAATTTCAAACAGCCGTGGGCAATATTGTCTCCTGTCAGTACCGTTATTACGGGAAAAAAAGAATTCTGGAAGTCGTTATCAGCGATGAGACGGCCAACCTGATGGCAAAATGGTTCAAAGGCCGAATGACCTATCTCCAGGGTCTTTTTAAAAAAGGAACCAAAGTAATTTTTACCGGCGAGGTGCGGCCTGATTATCACGGCAAGGCGATGATTCACCCCGATTATGAAATTCTCGATGACCAGGAAGACGACCATCTTCTGAATTTCAAAAGAATCGTGCCCGTTTATTCCGAAACGGAGGGACTCTACCAGAAGTATATCCGTAAAATTATGCACGGCGCGTTAGAACAATACGCGCGTTATGTGTCATCTCCTATTCCATCCCAGATCTGTGAAAGAAGAAATTTAATCAATATCCAGGAGGCGCTACGCGAGGTGCATTTTCCCAATAATAATGCGTCAGTAGAGCAGTTGGCACATGCGCGTTCCGCGGCACACAAGCGTCTTATTTACGATGAATTCTTCTTTTTCCAGCTGGGTATGGCTCTAAAAAAATCGGGCAGGGTTCTGGAAAAAGGGATTACCTTTAATGTTGCGGGAAGTCTGCTTGATAAATTCTACGCACTTTTGCCTTTTGACTTAACCGATGCGCAGAAAAGAGTGATTAAAGAAATTCTTGCTGATATGGCCTCGGATAAATCCATGAATCGCCTGCTGCAGGGCGATGTCGGCAGCGGCAAAACCATTGTTTCCCTGGCGGCAATGCTCAGAGCCTGCGAAAATGATTATCAGGCGGCGCTCATGGCGCCCACGGAAATACTGGCTAAGCAGCATTTCGATAATATTAAATCATGGGCTGACAAGCTGGGGCTGAAAACAGTATTGCTTACCGGCAACATGAACACAACTGCCCGCAACGAAATTTTAAAAATAATTAAAGAAGCAAAGGCAGATATAATCATCGGCACGCACGCCTTGATACAGGAAGGTGTTGGTTTTAAAAAACTGGGGTTGGTTATAATCGACGAGCAGCATCGCTTCGGCGTAATGCAGAGAGCCACTCTGCGTTCTAAAGGCATCAACGCGGATGTCCTGGTCATGACGGCCACGCCGATTCCCCGAACGCTGGCGATGACTGTCTATGGCGACCTTGATGTTTCCGCAATAGATGAAATGCCGCCTGGGAAAAAACCCGTGCACACTGTTGTGCTGGGCGAAAGCAGAAGAGACAAAGTATATTTAACGATAAAAGAAGAAATAGCAAAAGAGCATCAGGCCTTTATTGTTTATCCGCTGGTGGAAGAATCGGAAACGCTGGATTTAAAGAATGCCACCAAGATGGCCGAGCATCTCCAGAAAGATATTTTCCCGCAATGTAAGATAGGGCTTATCCACGGCCGGATGAAAGAAAAGGAAAAAGACGAGGTGATGCACGCTTTCATGGAAAACAAAATCCAGATTTTAGTTTCCACCACGGTGATTGAAGTGGGAATTGACGTGCCGCGCGCTTCACTGATGGTTATTGAACACGCTGAGAGATTCGGTCTTTCGCAACTTCATCAGTTACGCGGCAGAGTTGGGAGACGCGATATCTCCTCGAGCTGTATTCTGCTCGCTGATTATAAATGCTCAGCCGACGCGCGCAAAAGATTGCAGGTGATGGAAAAAACAACCGATGGCTTCCTGCTGGCCGAAGAAGACTTGCTCATTCGCGGCCCGGGCGACTTTTTAGGCACGAGGCAGTCCGGCATGCCTGATTTCCGCGTTGCCAGCATTATTCGCGACGCGCGCATTTTAAACGAGGCAAAAGAAGACGCTTTTGCCCTTGCCGCGCGCGATCCGTTGTTAGAAAAGCCGGAACATGCTATTTTAAAAGAAACTTTGATTATGAAATGGCAGGGAAAGTTGGATCTGGCCAGGACAGGATAATCAGGCCAAAGGCTGAAGGAAAAAAGTAGAAGGATTAGAATGCGTATTGGCATAATCGGCATCGGCGGGGTGGGGGGATATTTCGGCGGCAAGCTGGCCAGAGAATACGGCCAGTCAGGACAGCATGAAATAATTTTTATTGCCCGCGGCGAACATTTCAAAACAATACAGCAAAAAGGGTTGCAGTTATTTACGCGCGAAGGCGATTATGTCGCCAAACCAGCTTTTGTTACGGACGATTCCTCGGAAGCCGGTGTGTTTGACTTGATTTTATTCTGCACGAAAAGCTACGCGCTGGAAAACGCGGCTGGATCTTTTAAAGAAAACGTCTGCGATAAAACGGTTGTTATTCCTCTGCTCAACGGCGTCAATAGCGCGCAGCGCCTTCGCGCTATCATGCCGCAGGCGGATATCGTCAGCGGCAGTGTCTATATAATTTCTCATCTGGAAAAGCCGGGAATAATCAAACAGGAAGGAGGCGCCTGCAGGCTGACGTTCGGAACAGATGATTATAAATCTGCGCAGAAATATTCATACATTCTTGATATTTTATTAAATGGCAAAATCAACGCGGTATTGACTGATAAAATATCCGAGACGTTATGGAACAAATTTCTGCTGATGTGTCCCGTTGGCTCTCTTACCGCAGCAACAGGTAAAACTTACGGTCAGATATGGGAAGATCCGGTGATGAGAAAAAAAGCCAGGAATATGATGCTGGAAGTTGTTGCGGTGGCCCGGGCACGCAATATTAATTTGGAGATAGCCTCAGTTGAGAAGGCAATGAAAATGATCCCCAGCTTCGGTTACAACTCGAAAACATCCATGCAGATGGACAAAGAGAAGGGCAGGCAGACTGAAATAGACGCGCTGACAGCTTATCTTTGCCGGGCGGGAAAAGAATCAGGCGTTCCCACACCCCTGCACGATGAAATTTATCAGAGACTGTAAAATAATCTGTGTAAATGGAAATTTCATATTGTTTCCAAATCGAATCTGCCTTGATACATAACAGCCAGTTGAGAAATTGTCAACGCCC
>DSAV01000141.1 GCA_011046295.1 Deltaproteobacteria bacterium
GAATATGTTAAATGGTAGACCGAGAAAAATCTTGAACTGGGAAAAACCTTGTGATGTATACCTACAAGTGTTGCGCTAAAAGGTTGAGAGTGCCTTATTCCCCACAATAATTTTACCCTTTTTACCTTGTGGATAAGTATTTATATCATATTGAAATAGCTCAAATAATTTATGCGCTGTGGTTTTATTGACACAGCGGGAAAGTTCAGTTTTAACATCTTCTCCCTTGAGGGCGATAAAAAATCCTTTTTCGGCAAGAAAAAACGCACTCAGGCGGAGTAATTCCGGCAGGTGAAAAGCGGCGCGGCAGATGATAATGTCAAAGGACTCCTGCCATAATCCGGTTTTCAGGGCTTCCTCGGCGCGGCAATGGGCGACAGAGGTTTGCTCCAGGGACAATTCTCTGATGATATGCTTCAAAAAAGACACTTTTTTCCGGTTGCTTTCCATTAAAATGAGCTCCAGTGATGGCAGGGCGATTTTTAAGGGAACGCCGGGGAACCCGGCGCCGCTGCCGATATCGAGCATGCGGGCATTTTTTTTTTCGATGAAGCGCAGCGCCGTGAGTGAATCGAGAAAATGCCGGTCAACAATTTCCTGCGCGGATTTTTCGGAAACAAGATTAAATTTTTTATTCCAGGACAATAACTCTTTTTGATATGTTTCAAATTTATCAAGCTGGAAATTGCTTAAAACAGTTCCTAATTGCCGGGCGTTTTGTTTTAGAAAGTTTCTGTCCATGAGTTTTGGATACCAAAAAGACGGCCCGACGGCAAATAAATTAAATGAGCCCGGGATATTTATGTGATACAGAAATTAGGGATGGAGGCGCATCAATGGATTTACCGGCCAAAACAAAAAATATAAGCGTAATTCTGCAAAAGCCCAAATACGCGGGAAATATTGGCGCCGCGGCGCGCGCGGCAAAAAACATGGGCATTAGTAATCTGGTAGTGGCAGGATCCGCAAAATATGATCAGGAAGAAATCAAAAAGCGCTCCACGCATCTGGCGGCGGATGTTGTAGAAAAAATCAAATATGTGGATGATATCCGCGCAGCTCTGGATAAATTTAGTTATATTGTCGGCACTACGGCAAGAAAGGGCGCCGCGCGCGGACCTTTTTTTACACCGCGAACAATAGCGGAAAAAATCACGGCTGTTTCTCAAAACAATAAAGTAGCGTTGATGTTTGGTCCGGAAGATACAGGACTGACTAACGATGAACTCCGTTATTGTCACGCGGTTGTTGTTATTCCCTCCTCACGAAAATTTACATCGCTTAATCTTTCCCACGCGGTAATGATCATGTGCTATGAAATATTGCTCGCTTCTCTTCCCGCGTGCGCGGAAATACCGCCGAAGCTGGCTCGCTCATCCGAACTGGAAGATATGTACGAACAGATAAAAACAGTTTTAACAAGGATAGGTTTTTTAAATCCGCAAAACCCCGATTACTGGATGACGCATATTAGAAGGCTTTTCAACCGCACCTCTCTTTTGGCGCGCGATGTGAAGATAATCAGGGGCATTTGCCGGCAAATACAGTGGTATAACAATCAGAAAAACACTTGACTTTCGAAGCCCTATCTCATAGGGAATTGCCTGCAAAGAAAACTAAACACAGATTTATTTTTATAATAAATACGGCTAAATAGCGGAGGGCAGACAATGAAACAAATCTTTTCTTTTACCGGCGCGAAAAAAATTGTTTTCGGAAGTGGCGCGCTGGGGCAGTTGGCTGATCACATCAAAGAGTTAAACGCGAAAAATCCCCTGGTGGTGATAGACAAAAATCTTTCCGCTGTTTTTCAGGAAAAAGTGGAAAAAATTCTCTCGCCCGCGGGTATTAAATTCAGCGTCTACGATAAAGTGGAGCCGGAACCGCCCATTGAATTGGCCGACGAAGGCGCGGCACTCGCGCAGAAGAACAAGAGTGACGCCGTTATCGGTATCGGCGGCGGCAGCGCTATGGATACGGCAAAAGCTATCGCCGTAATCGCGGCCAATAACGCCAAGGCGACAGACTTTCTGGGACTGGGAAAAGTGCCCAAACCAGGCTTGCCCAAAATCATGATTCCGACTACGGCGGGCACTGGCAGCGAGGTTACCTTTACCGCTGTTTTTATCCGCAAGGATTTGAAAAAGAAAGAAGGCATGAACAGCGTGCATCTATATCCGGAACTGGCGCTTTTGGACCCGGAGCTGACGCTGAGCCTGCCGCCCGCGACCACCGCGCAGACAGGACTGGACGCTTTATGTCACGCGATCGAATCTTATACATCGATCACTGCCTCACCCATGAGTGAGTTGGTTTCACTGCAGGCGATAGCACTCATTGCCGACAATCTGCGCGCCTGCGTCCATGACGGGAAAAATCTGGCCGCGCGCGAACAAATGCTAATGGGAAGTTTATACGCGGGGATGGGCCTAGCCAACGCCGGCGTTACGGCGGTGCATTCGCTTTCTTATCCGCTGGGCGGAAAATACGGCATCGGGCACGGCCTGGCCAACACCATGATGCTGATGGCGGTGATGAATTTCAACCTGCCCGGCGCGCTGGAAAAATTTGCGGACATCGCTGATGCTATGGGCGAAAATACAGATGGATTGCCCGCGCGAGAAGCGGCTTATCTGGCGCTCGACGCGGTGGAAGCGCTGATCGAGGATTGCGGCATTCACGCGTCGCTCGCGGATTTCGGCATTACGGAAAAAGATTTTCCGGATCTGGCTGATGTGGCGCTCACCGTGGCGCGGCCGCTGGAAAATAATCCGCGCAAAGTAACCAAAGATGACGCGATCGCGATGTACGCGCAGGCGTTATAATTTATAAAACTAGAAAAATTTCAGAAATATTCAGGAGGAAAAAATGGCTGGTGCGGAATTAATCGGTCAGGAAGAAATAAAAGAAGTAGTGGAGATTCTCGAAACTGGCGTGCTGATGCGCTATGGTTTTGACGCTCAACGCAAAGGCATGTTCAAAGTCCGCGAGTTTGAAGAGGCGTTCGCGAAATATTGCGGTACCAATTGCGCGCTGGGTGTTACTTCCGGTTCCGCAGCGCTGAAAGTGGCGCTTACCGCGCTGGATGTCGGCCCCGGCGATGATGTGCTTGTTCCGGCATTTACTTTTCTGGCGACTTACGAGGCGGTGCTGGAAGTGGGCGCGGTTCCGATAATGGTGGACATTGACGAAACGCTCAACCTTGATCCCAAAGAAATCGCGAAGAAAAAAACTCCTTATACAAAGGCAGTCATTCCCGTGCATATGTGCGGCTCGGCCGCCCATATCGATAAAATTTTAGAGGAAGCACAAAAATATAAACTTTTGGTGCTGGAAGACAACGCGCAGGGCTGCGGCGCGGGCTTCAAAGGCAAAAAACTGGGTTCATTCGGCGATATGGGCTGTTTTAGTTTTGACTATGTTAAAACTATTACCACCGGTGAAGGCGGCATGATCATAAGCAATAACAAAGATTTATATAATCGCGCCGAATGGTATCACGATCACGGCCACGATCATAACCCGAAAGTCAGCCGCGCGCTCGAAGGTAGAACAATTTTAGGATTCAACTATCGCATGAACGAGCTGCAGGGCGCTTTAGGCCTGGTGCAGTTAAGAAAACTTGATTACGTTTGCTCCGAGCAGAAAAAAAACAAGAAAGTCATTAAAGACGCGCTGGCGCAGGTGCCGGGCGTAAAGTTCCGGGTGCTTCCGGATCCGGAAGGAGATTCCGCAACGTTTTTGGCGTTTAATCTGCCGGAGGAGGCGCAGGCAAAGAAATTCCAGAAAACGCTGGCGGAGGAAGGGCTCGATACGGTTTGTTATAAGGAAAACTTGTGGCACTATGTTCCTAACTGGGAACATTTTCTGGCGCGCTCCACGGCTAATTCCAAACAATATCCGTTTACCGATCCTTCCTATAAAGGGAAAATCGAATATTCGCGTGCCAGCATTCCTTACGCGGAAGATATTCTGGGGCGCACGCTGGTAATTCAGATTGCGGTAAAAATGGGTCAGGAAAAACTAGACGCAATCACAAAAACCATCGAAAAAGCCGCGAAAAAAATTTAAAATATTTCAGCAATAAAAACATTAAAAAGCCGCGCCGAAAAAGCGCGGTTTTCTTGTTTACAGTTCAATTTAACTTCAGTATAATCTGCGCAATGAAACCCCAATTAGTCATAGTAAACGACAAAATGCAGAAAAGGTACCGTTATTACCTGACGGCGCCTGCCGGAAAAAATTTTGACCCGGAATTCAAACCACAGCTAACGCCCAAACAGATGCTGGAAGCGGGTGTTTTCGGCGGCAAATATATGACGGATTGCCGCAAGGAATTTCCCGCTTCATGGTTTACCAAAGCGAAACTCTGCGCTAAGCGGCACGACCCAAAACTAAATTGTTTCGGCGTGAACGCCTCGAAACCCTTGTCTTACTGGCGGCAAAAAGGATGGCTTTATCACGAAGACCCGCGCGGCTGGTTTCAGTGGTATTGCCGCTATTACCTGGGCAGGCGCTGCCCGGATGACGCCCGGCAAATCAAAAGATGGAAAGCGATGCAGAGGCACATCGCTCAGCTCAAAAAACATTGTCCCGCGGGCGACCTCAACTGCCGGCGCAAACAGCGCCAGGCGCTCCTGCACTGGGCTTACGACAGCCGAAAAATGTAGCTTTAATCCCACCCAAAAAAATCATATCGTTTTTAACGCATTTTTCAGAGTGCCTTTCATCTCCGGATCAAGTTCGCGCTCGCGAATATAGCGGATATTTTCACCGCCCAGCCAGGCATCCAGTAAAAAGCCGTGGGTTTGGCTACAGGATATAGAATGAATTGATACGACCGCAGCAAGGGCGCGAGCATCGATGTAAGCACAAGCGCATGGCGCGTGAAGTAAGCCTGCGGCCCGATTTCGGCAAACAGAGTGATTACTGCTGTGGAAAAAAAGAAAAGCGGCGATGCCGGCAAGCACCGAGCCGGACAAAAGCGCGAGCAGAACATTTACGGCTACATTTCCCCAAAGAATCGTCACCAGGGAAAAATTCGCGTTTTCGTGCAACCGTAAAACCCGTATCGCGCGCGCGTCACCTTTTCTTGAGAGAACTTCCAGTTCGAGCTTCCCGAGGGAAAAAAGTCACAGGTTCATCCCGGAAAGCAGAGCGGACTGAGACAGGCATACAGCTATACCAAGCCAGGTAATTGTTGTCATCGTTTTATCCCCTCACAGGGTTTAATGCGGCCAGCAGCACCGGCATGCTCAGATTCAGCAACAACCAGAAAGCCAATACATGAGTTCCTGCTGTAATGATATTTCATTTTTCTCCCACGTTCGATTTTTAATTCGCAGAACCATCTTAAAGAAAGATAACCTGTAGCGATAACAGATTGTAAAAAGATATTGTGCGATATTTATTTTGGCAGAAGGTAAAAAATGTAAGCCTCATGACGGTAAAAAAATTACTGCCGGAAGAATGCTTTGTTTCTGTCCGCCGCTTGCCGCAATAGCTTGACACAACACATCTTGGCTCATATATTATCATCCATAATTTAATGTTTTCATGACGCATTAATAATGGAGACGCGGTTTATGGAAAAGGCTCTTCTGGCAATGTTTCTGATTTTGTTTGTTGGCCGGTTTTTCTTTAGATACATCTTACAGCAAAAAAACATCGCGCACCTGAAGAAATACGGAAAAAAGATACCGGCTGTGTTCACCGGGTCGACAGAACAGGGAACACTCAATAAAATAGTGGACTACACAATCGACAATTCCCGCCTTGAGGCTCGTCAAAACCTTGCAGATGATATTATCACCTTGGCGGTATTGTTTCTTTTCCTGCCTTTTTTTATCGGCTGGCTGGCCGGGTCTAATATGAATTTTATCATCCAGGCACTCGTTTTTTTCGGATTCTTCGCCCTGCTAGCATCCATTGTCGGCATACCTTTTGATCTGTATGATAACTTTGTTTTGGAGAAAAAATACGGTTTTTCCACGATTACCTGGCCCCTCTGGATAACCGACTTGATAAAATCGGCGACCATCTGTGTTGTTTTGCTTTCCATTATCGTCAGCGCACTTATGGCGTTTGTGCTGTATTTTCCCCAAAGCTGGTGGTTCTGGGGATGGGTGTTCTTCACGTTGTTTCAACTTGTTATGATGTGGCTTTTTCCGGTTCTTATCGCGCCGCTGTTTAATAAGTATGAAGCGATAAAGGACGACGAGCTCCAGGGGAAAATTACGGCGCTGATGGAAAAAGCCGGCCTGAAAACCAAAGGAATATTTCAGGTCGATGAAGGTAAACGCTCCAAACATACAAACGCTTATTTCACCGGTATCGGAAAAACCAAGCGAATCGTTTTATACGATACGCTGCTGGAGTCACATACACACGACGAAATACTGGCGGTGCTGGCCCATGAAATCGGCCACTGGAAAAGGAAACACATCACTAAACAAATGACATTTATGATTATCGGTTCGCTGGTATTGCTGTACGTAGTGTATTTGGCGGTTAACTGGCAGACGTTGTATGCCGCTTTCGGCTTGAAACAGATGCCGGTTTACGCGGGCCTTTTTTTGGCCTCCTTGTATCTTGGTACGGCGGGGTTTTTTTTAAACCCGATAGGCGCGGCACTGTCACGCCGGTACGAGAGAGAAGCGGATTTCATGGCTTGGAAATTAACAGGAAAAACGACGCCGATGATTGACGCCCTGAGGCGACTGGCCAAAGACAATCTGGCCAATCTGCATCCGCATCCGTTTTATGTATGGTTTTATTATTCTCACCCCCCGCTGGTTCAACGTATTGAATATTTGAATTCGCTTGATACTCCAAAAATAACAAAGCGGGAGTCACCCTGATGCCCATCTATGAATTTTACTGCAAAAGATGCAACACAATTTACAATTTTTTTTCCAAAACGGTAAATACCAGCAAGATTCCTCTATGCCCTAAATGCAAAAAAGAAAGACTCATCCGTCAAATGTCCGTGTTTGCCGCCGTCACCGGCTCCGCTAAATTAGAAGAGAAGCATCCCCTGGATGGTCTTGATGAAAAAAAAGTGGAAAAAGAACTGGCCAAAATTGCCGCGGAAGCACAAAAAATAAAAGACGATGATCCGCGCGCCGCAGCTCATCTGATGCGTAAATTTACGGAGAAGACAGGCGTAAAGATGGGAGAGGGGTTTTATGAAGCGCTGAGACGCATTGAGAAAGGTGAAGACCCTGATAAAGTAGAATTGGAAATGGCGGACGCATTAATGCAAGAGGACCCCTTTGCGCAGAATAAATCAGCAAAAAAAGGCAAAAAAGAAAAGCCCTCTGTCGATGAAACGTTATATGAACTTTAATTGCGGATAACGTGTGATGAAAGAGCATAACGCTCCTCATGCCGCCAAGCTTTGATCAAAAAATAAAATCTGAAAATCTTTTGACAATGTGATAAAAAAATAAAAAAACTCATGTCAGGGTGTATTTTTATGGTGGATAAAGAAAAAGAAGGTTTCGAATTTCCCAAATACACAATGAAGGTGGAGAAAGCGAAAATTATCGAATTTGCCTTGGCTGTGAGCCTCCGGCAAAAAAAGGAAGATATCAATCCCATTTACTACGATGAAGAAGCGGCAAAAAAAGCCGGGTACAAGGGCATTCCCGTGCCCCCGACCTTTATGACAAGTTTCTTTTTCTGGACAGGCGGGGGCCTTGCAGAAATTGTCAGTGTCCTTGGCATGGACATTAGCAAAGTTTTGCATAGCGAGGAAGAATATGAGTATCTAGGTCAGATTTACGCCGGAGATATTATTACGAGGGAAATGAAAGTCACACAAATATACCAGCGTGGAAAGAAGCAACGTGCGGGCATGTTCGTGAATGTAGTGGTGCTGGAGACAATAGTTACTAATCAGCAGGGCGAGACAGTAGGAAAAGTGCGCTCGTTGATGATGGAAAGGCAGTAATAATAATGCCGCTGACTTATAATGAAATGAGCGTCGGGAATACCCTCCCGCCTTACACGGCGGGTCCCATGACGCGAACTCACTTTGTCCGTTATGCCGGCGCCGCGGGTGATTTTAATCCACTGCACCATGACGAAACTTTCGTGCGGGCGATCGGCCTGGATAGTGTTATCGCGCACGGAATGCTGATTATGGGCATTGCGGGCGAGGCCGTCTGCTCCTGGATAGACGGTAAAAACCTTAGAAAGTTATCTACCCGTTTTTTGAGCATGACCAAGCCGCAGGACTGGCATAATCCGGAAAACACGAAAAGCCGCGCAACCATTGTTGTTACCGGAAAAATTGTTAAAATATATCAAGAAAACGGCGAAAAACTAATGAAGTGCGATATCATCGCTAAAGACCTGCTGGGCAGCAGAAAGCTGGACGGGTTTTTTATCGCTGCCTTGCCCTGACAAAACATGGTAAAAAAACTGCTAAAGGCAGCTTTACTTAAAGTGCCGGTAAGCCCGGCAGTGAAGATAAAAGAAGATCGTTTTCAGGCCGCCAAGACGCAGCAATTTTCGCGAGATTTGCAGGACGTCTTTTTGTCCGGACGTCTTTTTGTCCGAAAGATAGATCCCCAAAAGGCCGCGGATGATCAGCCTGTGAAAGCCGCGGTGGGGTAAAGACGAAACGCTCTGCTGGGCATTTTTGTAAAAGGTGATAAGCCTGGCGGTCAGAATAAGGTTGTCCGGATAGAAATCGCAGAAATTCAAATCGCCGGCATTACGGTCTTCTTCCTGATCAATTAAATAATCCAAAAGAATGTGCATGCCCTGTAACCAGGGGAAATAAGCCTTTTTGATTTTTAAAAGAAGCTTGCCTGATATCTTGGGACAAAACAAAGAAGATACAAGGCAAAAAACACCCAGCGTTGAACCGGTACAGGCGGCAAATTCATACCAGGTCATTTTATCCGACAAATAATCTTTTTTGGTTTCAAACCATTGTTGCAAAAGTTCGACGCGGTCTTCTTTTGCTACATGCTTATAAACCTGTAAATCGCAGTATAGGCCGGCCAGTGCATGAAGATGAGGAGCAGCAAGATGATAAGCGGGCAAATTCCGTAAAACATCCTGACATGCAGTTACCAGTGCAACGAGATATCCCCCGTCATCTTGTTCTTTTCGGAAGCGGTAATAAGAAGAAGGTTGGGCGTCGGGTGTCAGAGCGTGCAGCATAGCTTCATGCAAAGCGCGAAAATCATCAGGGTTCAAAGAAGTGCTGCGGTCGCATAAATTATCCAGATAATCGCTGATTGTCTGGTAGGCAACAATAAATTTAATAGCATCTTTATAATATTTTCCCGCAAGCAATCCGTATATAGAGCCGCCTTCACAGTGAAAAGTTTTTGTGGCAATGCTCATCTGAGCCTGCCCGCGCAGTTCGGGGTCGGGAATTTTACCGGCGAGGTCTTTCCAGATGGAGATCTGCCGGTGAGCAGCCGGGTGTACCTGAAAAAAGATGCGCGTTGTCAGGGAGATTAAATTTGTTGGTACGGACAAGCTAAAGACTCCTGTAGGCTTAAATAAATGCCAAATAGCACAAGAACTTCTACTTGACAAGATAATGAGAGGCAAGGCGTAATTGACGGAAGAAAGGATTTCGTGCTACGTCGGCACAGGCATAAAAAATGTGAGCCTTGTTAATGAAAACAAAAAGAAAAGAGGATGCAGACATTATCGTGGTTGGCGGCGGAGCCTCCGGGCTGATGGCTGCAGGACGAGCCGCGCAATGCGGTGCGCGGGTATTGCTTCTTGAAAAAACCTCCGCCATTGGGAAAAAAATTCTGGTCAGCGGGAAAACCCGCTGCAACCTCACCAACAGCAATGATCTTAATAATTTTATAGACATGTATGGGCCGAACGGGCTCTTTCTGCACAGTGTATTTCACCGCTTTTTCCGGTTTGAATTGCTCACTTTTTTTGAGCGCTATAATCTGAAGACGAAAACGGAGCAAGGGGGAAGAATTTTTCCCGTCACGGACGATGCCAGGGATATCGTGCGTGTTTTTCAAAAATATCTCTTGAATTTCGGCGTGCGGATAATGTTGCGTTCTCCTGTTGAGTTTGTAGAAAGGAAGGACAGGTCAATTTTCAGAGTTAAAACGGCAGAGCGGGAATATGCATCTCAATGCGTGATACTGGCGACAGGCGGCTCTTCCTGGCCGGAGACAGGCTCCAGCGGCGACGGTTTCAAGCTGGCGGCAAAAATGGGACATTCTATTGTGAAACTGCGCCCTGCTCTCGTGCCGCTTATTGTTTACGAGCAGAAACTTGCCGCGTCCATGCAGGGGGTCAGTTTGCGCAATGTGCGCGCAACAGCGTTTGCGGGGAAGGCCGAGGACATAGACACAAAGCTCATTTCGGATATCAGCTATGGGCGCGGACAAAAAAAGAAGCCGAAAGCGCCTCTTATCGAAAGCCGGTTTGGCGAAATGATTTTTACTCATTTCGGCTTGGGCGGGCCGATTATTTTATTGATGAGTCTGGGAGTTGTTGACGCGCTGCAAAAAGGCCCCGTATCTGTGTTGATTGATTTGAAGCCGGCGGTGACAAAACAGCAATTGGGTAGACGCCTGCAAAAAGACTTTGATACTCACGGCAAGAAAAAAATAATCAGCGTGATGAAAGATTATCTGCCGTCCAAAATGATTGAGCCGGTAATTGATCTCACCGGTATTGACAGAGAAAAACTGGCGCATCAGATTACCGCTTACGAGCGGCAAAAAATAGTCGAAACACTTAAAGCGCTGCGCTTCAATATTAAGGAGTCATTGCCGCTGAAAAACGCGATTATTACGGCGGGAGGAGTGGCGCTTGATGAAATTGACCCGCGTACGATGGCTTCTAAAATTGTTCCCGGCCTGTTTTTTTGCGGCGAGGTTATGGATATAGACGCCGATACGGGCGGCTACAATCTTCAGGCGGCCTTTTCGACGGGATATGTCGCGGGAGAAAGCGCCGCCGAGCAGGTAATGTTGCCGCATGAAAAGATGCCTTAAAATGGCATTAAATATGGTCGCGTTAGTAGATTAGGAAACTGCAAGGTGGATAATAAAGCGAGCGCGACAAAAGCCTGCTACTGATTGGCGCTATCATTATTGGGAAAGGTTTCTTTGACGAGCGTGCTTGATATAAACGCGCCCAGCAAAAGCAGCAAACCGACCTTGAAAACCGTGGAATAAGCGTCTACGTCGTAAAGAGTGCTTCCACCGCTGAGATAATCGAGATACCATCCCATAAGCGGCTGCCCCAGGGCGGCGCCGGCGAAAGGAAAAATATTAATCAGGCCGGTGGCTGTTCCGGAAATCTCGAGAGGGAAAAGCTCCTTGATGGAACTGTAACCAACCACTACCGCGCCCGATATCATAAAGGTGTAAGAAAAACACCAAATGTACAAAAGAGGTTTGTTAAAATTGCCGGTAAAGAAGGCAAGCAGGGAAAACAGGCACAAGGCGGCAAGCTGGTTCGCCATAAGAACTTTTTTACGTGAACGGAAAATTTTATCGGAAAGCAGGCTCATGGAAGGAGCGCCGCAAATCAAGCCGATAGCCATCATTGATAATATGGCGCCTGCCTCCGGTTTGGACATCCCGTAGACGTGCATTAAAAAAGGACCTCCCCACAAACCGCTGAAGCTCAAGCTGACTGTGGCGCCGAGGAAAAAAATCATAGCCATTGCCCAAAACCGGGGTTCTTTGATAACCATGGCCATGCCGCGCCACAAGGTGAGCTTTGTGTATGTAGGAACAGGCCGGGAAAAACTGTGCATGGGAGAAAACCCTTTTTCCTGAGGAGTGTCACGCACAAGAAGCCATATAGCTGCGGCGATTGCGAGTGTCAGGGCGCCAACAACAAGCATCGCGCCGCGCCAGGTAATTGCCTCGCTCAAAAACGCCAGGGGCGTGGCAGCAGTGAACCCCCCCACGCCGCCCAGCGCCATGAGTATTCCCGTCATGCGCACGTACTTTTCCGGCTCAAACCAGTTGGTAAGAATTTTCATCGTCGGGACGAAAACGATGGCAACCCCCAGTCCGACGATAACGCGTGCGGAAATAGCCATACCGACGCTTTGGGATAAAGCAAGGGCGGCGGAACCGGCGGCGGCAAAAATAAAAAAGAAAGTTGCGGAGCGGCGCGGCCCCCAGGAGTCGGCTAAGAGCCCCGCCGGTATTTGCATCAAAGCGTAGGGATAAAAATACGCCGAGGCCAGAATGCCCATCAGCGCGCCGCTTGCCTGCAAATCATTCATCATATCGACAGCCAGGACAGCAGGAGAAAGCCGGTGGAAAAAAACAAGAATGTACGCCGTGCCTAAAACACCGAAAACGAGATAACGATAATTGGAAAATTTCATATTTAAATCTTTTTCAGCGGGTTATTTTTCAATAAGCGCAATAACGAATCAAACTTGAATTAATTCCTGCAAAGAATATATCAAGGAAACCAGACATATTGCGTGCGGCAAATCATTTCTTAAAAACCCTTAGCGTAATGAATAACTTTTTTCATAAAGAAAAGAATAAATCAATGGTCAGGAAAAAATATTTATAATTGAATATGAGCAAAAAACACGCGTAAGAATAATAATGAACAACAAATGAGCGCACGGCTTGAGCATCAGAAGAAAGAGAAACTAAAGGCAAAGTTTAAAAGCGCACTTGTATTATGGCGGGCTTTATGGTAGTGACTAGCAGTCAACGGCACGCCGGAGCTTATTGTAAATAGTTGAAATAATTACAATAATAGATTAGTTGTGAAATGAAACCCGATAATCCTCAGCGGAGGCGCAAGGTGGATACAATTAAAAGAGCAATACAGCAGGGAAGAAAAACGCTCACGGAAGCGGAAGCGAAAGAAGTCTTAAAACAATACGGCGTGCCGGTGGTCGAAGAAAAAATTGCCGCGACAACAGAAGAAGCTCAAAGCGTGGCGGAGCAATTCGGTTATCCGGTAGCGCTCAAAGGATTGGGAGCCAAGCTCACGCACAAAACGGAAAGAGGCCTGGTCAAATTAAATTTATCCAATAAAGCAGATGTAAAAAAAGCGGCGCTCTTTATCCAGGAAGAAGCCGGAAACGACCTGGAAGGTTTTTTGGTTCAGCCGATGCTTTACGGGAAAAGAGAATTTGTCGCGGGGCTTTTTCATGACGCGCAATTCGGGCCCACCGTCATGTTCGGCGTGGGTGGTATTTTTACCGAAGCGATAGAAGATATTGTTTTTGCCCTGGCGCCGTTAAATAAGACCGAAGCGCGAAGCATGCTCAATCAAGTGAACGCGCAAAAGTTATTAAACGCTTTTCGCGGAGAAAAAAAACCGGACACGAACGCTCTGATTAAAACATTGCTCGCGTTATCGAAAATAGGAATAGAGATACCCCAAATCAGAGAAATTGATATCAATCCGTTATTGGTTACTCCCGAAGGCAATGTCAGCGCTGTTGACGCGTTGATTGTATTAGGCGATCCTCCCGAAAAGAAGATAACCCACACACCTGTGTCTCCCAAAGACATGGGAAGGCTTTTTTATCCTAAATCCATCGCTTTTATCGGTGCCTCCGCGGGTATCAGCAAATGGGGGCAATTGATGTATTCCAATGTGCTGGTCGGAAATTATCAGGGGAAAATCTATCTGGTTAATTCCAAAGGCGGAGAAATTATCGGCAGAAATGTTTATAAATCGGTAACGGAAATTCCCGAACCGGTTGATCTCGCCGTCGTGACGATTCCCGCCAATCATGTTCTGGCATTAATCCCGGAATTGAAAAAAAAGAAAATAAAAAACGTTCTTCTGATTTCTTCCGGTTTTGGCGAAACAGGCCCCGAAGGAAAAAAGCTGGAAGAAGAATTAATAAGGCAAGCCAAAGAAGCCGGAATTTTAATTCTGGGCCCAAACACCATGGGTATATGCAATCCTTACATTTCGCTGTATTGCACGGGCACACACGTGCGTCCCAAGCCTGGAGGCACGATGCTGGTTACACAATCGGGAAATTTAGGAACACAGCTCCTTGCCTTTGCCGAAAAAGAGGGAGTAGGAATTCGCGCTTTTGCCGGCTCCGGCAACGAAGCAATGATTACCATTGAGGACGCGATGGAAGGTTTTGAAGTCGATGAACTGACGCAGACAGTTGTTTTATACATAGAGAGTATCAAAAACGGCCGCCGTTTTTATGAAGCGGCAAAACGTGTCGGAAAGAAAAAACCCGTAATCGCTCTCAAAGGCGGCCGGACGGAAGCGGGAGCGCACGCGGCGGCCAGTCACACAGGAGCCATGGCCTCAAATGTTAAGGTATTTAATGCGGCCTGCAGGCAGTCGGGTATTATTCTGGTCGAAAACCCCATGGACCTGCTGGATCTTTCCGCGTCATTTTCTTCCTTGCCTCTGCCGAAAGGCAAAAAGGTCGGTATTGTGACGTTAGGAGGCGGATGGGGTGTGGTTGCCTCCGATTTATGCATGGAACACGGTTTGGAGGTGCCGCTTCTTTCGGAACAAGTAATAGGCAATATCAATAAAATACTCCCTCCATTTTGGAGTCATGCTAATCCGATTGATATCGTCGGAGAGATGAATCCGGAGATATACATGACGGTTCTTGAAGAACTGCTTCTGTGGCCTGAATGCGACGCGGTAATCCATATGGGCATTATCGGCAGGAGAATAATGATTCAAGCGGTTATGGAATCCACAGTTGCCATAGATAAAAATTATAATCAGAAATTTATGGATGACTCATTAACTTACCTTGACGCTTATGAAACGCAGTTTATTGAAAAAACAGCCAGGCTGATGGAAAAGTATAACAAGCCGATCATCGGAGTTTATCTGCTCAATGACAATAAAACGCGCACCATAACGGAAGCAGAAGGGTGTAAATATAAAGGAGTCAACTTCATTACGCCGGAACGCGCCGTTAAGGCGCTGGCGAAAATGTATCAGTACACTCAATGGCTAAAAGAGCAAAAGCTTTAAACAACAAACCTGAAAAACTAGCGGATAAAAATCGGGTTGGAAAAAATCCAGGGGCGCAGCTTGCCGCAGGATTGCAGATAAACTTCCACTCGATAAACCCCCGGTTCGGAAACTTGCCGGGAAAACCCTGATGTCCTTTCTTCTTGTATCAGCAAGCCCTCGCGTATCACGCGGACAAGCGCTTTAGCGGGTAAAGAGACTTTTAAACAAGCCCCGCCGCCGAGCGTAAATTCATCACCCATCTGATAAAGAGCATCTCCCTGTTCAACAAAAAAAGCGAAACCGCGCGCTTTACGGAAATATTCCAGCGCGAAATAAGCGCGGCCGGCCAAGAGCGCCTGAAGAATTGCCTCTTTATCTTTTCGGCCGTCCCCGCTTAGTTTTTCCTTTGTTAAAACATGCGTACTGATGAATTTGAAAGCACGCTCGAAAGAAAAAGCGATAAAGGTTATCCCCAAAAATTTTTTTGTGCTGGCGTGGTTATCGAGCTCACCAATCCCGAAGATTTTTTGCTGCTGATTAAGCGCGTCCCAGCGCTGCAGGGTTAAATCTCTGGGGCCGCGCAGGAACCAGGCGGGAAAGAGAAAGCTCAAAAAACCTTTAAAATAGCCGCTGAGGCTTTTTTGCCAGTCGGTCATAAAATCCCAGATGCCCATGCCACTGTAGCCGCTGACCGTCCAATCGTTCCAGTGGTAATGTTTCACGTGAAACGTTTTGGTTCCTTCATGGTCGGGGTGGGCGATGATGCCGAATCCGCCCTGGGCGTTGACTTCATCGATATATTTCTGCGGGGGAGTGACTTCATCATATTTTGAATAAAACAAAGGCGTGTTGATTTTGAAGGCCAGGTAATGATTGAAACGCGGAGAAATTTCCTGTCCGACAATCAGCAAGGTTTGATCATGCCAGCCTTCCCAGCCCTCTTTTTTTGCCCGCAGGTGGTCATGATCCGTCAGCATCAAAAAATCTATGGAATTTTTGTTTGCGGCTTGCAGAATGCTCTCCAGCGGAGCGCAACCGTCAAAGGAAAAAGACGAGTGTAGATGAATGACGCCGGTGTAGTCAAATAACTTCATGCTTGCTGATTAATCTTCCCTTATAAATTTGTCCAGGAAAAAATAAAAAAGGCAGGCCGTAAGGCCTGCCTTTCGGACTTTTTGTATGGTATTTTTTACTCCGTCCGTATCGCGACGAAGAAGGTGGAATTGCCGCGCCTGACGAGCAACGTCACGCTTTTGTTCGCCGCGGCCTTGGTGATTTCTTTCGTGTATTCTTTCATTGAGCTAATCTTTACCCTGTTCACCTGCACAATGACATCTCTAGGTTGAATGCCCACATTGTCCGCCGGGCTGCCGGGGGCCACATTGGTGATTATTACGCCGGCATCACGTGGAATGCCCAGTTGCCGGGACACTTCGGGCGAAATATCCTGGGCTACGATACCGAAATGCCCTTCCCTATCTTTAGTTGATGCCACTTCCTGGGTATCTTTACGTTCGCCGACAGTAACTCTGAAAGTAATTTCTTTTCCGTCACGAATTACTTTAATGGTGGCCCTTTCGCCAACCTTTACCGCGGCGATGGTCAGAAGCAGGGATTGAGTGTCTTTAATCGGCTTGCCATTAATTTCGATGATAATGTCCCCAACTTTTATTCCTGCCTTGTCGGCGGGATCATCCTTAAAAACATCAGAAACCAAGGCGCCCGTCCGGTCTTTAAGATTTAAATTTTTTGCGATATCTTCGGTGATATCCTGCACAGATATTCCCAGCCAGCCGCGGGTGACGCGTCCTTTTGTCTTTAAATCGCTTAAAATTGATTTGGCCATGTTAATGGGGATTGCAAAACCAATGCCCTGTCCATGTGCGACAATCGCGGTATTGATACCGATAACTTTTCCGTCCATAGAAAACAGCGGCCCGCCGCTGTTGCCGGGATTAATCGACGCGTCGGTTTGAATAAAGTTATCGTAAGGCCCCGCGCCAATAACGCGGCCTTTCGCGCTGACAATTCCCGCCGTGACGGTTGCTTCCAGGCCGAAAGGATTGCCGACGGCAACAACCCATTCACCGACTTTAACCTGATCGGAATCGCCGATATCCGCTACCGGCAAACTGTTTTTCGGTTTGATTTTAATCAGGGCGATATCCGTTTTAGGATCAGTTCCTATAACTTTTGCCTCGTATTCGCGGTCATCTGCTACTTTAACCAGGATTTTATCCGCTTTTTCCACCACGTGATTGTTGGTAAAAATATAACCGTCATTGCTGATGATAAAACCGGAGCCGAGACTGCGCTGCTGAAATTCGCGCTGGGGAATATCGCCGAAAAAGCGGTCAAAGAAATCATCACCAAATGGTCCAGGTCCGCCGAAGGGTGAGCGGCCGAAAGGAGAACCGAAGCCTCTGGTTGTTTTTGTCGTGCTGATGTTCACGACCGCGGGCTTAACGCGCTGTGCCAACTCGGAAAAGGAAAGAGGTACTTTTGCTACTTCAGGCGAAGTGGCAACCAAAGGAGCTGTTGCCGAGGCTGTTTGCACATCCGGAATTGACGAAGGCATAAAAGATGAACGCAAAACTTCCACCAGTGAAACTATAAAAAAGGCGATTAAAAACGCCAGTAAAAACATAAAAAATGTTTTTCTGTTTGGGCTTTTCATACAAACCTCCACTTTATTGTTGTCGCACCCTGCCGGGCTTTGTTTCAAAAATGAATATAACGATTGAGCTGTTTTTGTCAATGTAAATCGGATTAAGGCGTGGCTGCAACAGGAGATAAATACGGGCGAAACATAGTTAATTGCCGGCGCGAAGCATATAGCCGCCCAGAGATAACAGGCTGCTGAAAAAAATTCGGTCAAACTTGCTTACCTTTGGACATAAAAAGCATAAAAGCCAACATTATTGTGCGCAAGTTTTATCGCTGCAAAAAAAGATTTACCGGCGCCCGGCATCGAGCCTCGCCGCATGAACTTGCCCGGATGATTTGTGTATATTTTTAAAGGAAGGAAAGAATTTTAAAAAGCGTTTCTATTTTCCGGTATGCCTGCGGCAAAATGGGCGTATAGTATTGATTTTACTGGAATTTATCGATTGGCCGTGTTTTGACAAGAATATTTGTGAGGATGATTTCCTTGCAGACTTATAGCCATCTTTCGGGTAAATATTCCGCCAATAAATGAAAAAAGATGGTTAATGCTCAAATCAAAGCGAAAATCTGCCCGATAATTTTTTAAGTGGTATGGCATACGTCGCTTGCGGATTGCGGCCGTATGCATTAATCGGTCAAAAAAATTTTTGCAGAGATGCCTGTAACATGAAGTTCCTGCTTTTTTGTAATATGCTTGTTGAATAGTATTTTTTTGCAACGCAATAAGGCCACGCGTCAGCAACCATCATCAACGATACCGGTAAATATTTTTTGGACGGCGCCTCATTCCTGAAATTTATTGTAATGTAGAGCTGAAACTGTTAAACTGTGACGTAAAAACAGGTTGAAACAAAATGAAAAGGAAAGCCCTTTCATTTTTTATATTGCTGCTAGTCTTATTTGTCCTCTTTCCGTCGCGTGGTTTCGCCCTTACGGGAATAATCAACATTCGCCACTGGACGGCTCCTGACAACAGCAGGATTGTTATTGATACCACTTCCGAGGCAAGTTACGCCATTTTAAAGGACGGCGAAAAACTCATCGTCGACATTTTTCAATCAGAACTTTTGCCCGATGTATCTTCAGAGTATCTTATCGGCATGCCTGCCGTCAGTAAAATAACGGTTAAGGAAGTTGATAAAAACACAACCCGTCTCGAAATTGATTTGGCCAAAAATGTTTCCACAAGCGTCTTTAATCTTGGTGAAATTTTAGATAAGCCGCATCGTATCGTTATTGATTTAAGCATGCCCGAAATTGAGCGGCAGGAAACAGATGAACGTATCAGAATCGGCGTGGAGGGAAAAAAGCGAATAATTGTTCTTGACCCCGGCCACGGAGGCGAAGATCCCGGAGCGATAGGACTTCTCGGCACTCAGGAAAAAGACATCGTTTTGCAAATCGCGCGTGAATTACGCGAGCTTCTTGTGGAAAGGGGCTACAAGATTTTTATGACTCGCGACGGCGACTACTTTGTTTCTCTGGAGCAAAGAGGAAGAATAGCCCGCCAGTATAACGCGGATCTTTTTATCAGCATTCACGCGGACGCGGCGACGACAAGGCAGGCCAGGGGCTCATCAGTTTACAGCCTTTCCACTATCGCCGCCAGTGACGAAGCATCACGGCTTCTGGCGGCGAGCCAGAACCTCTCGGACATTATCGGAGGTGATCCTGACAGCAATAATAATTTTGAAGTTGACCCCATCCTTTTGAACATGCTGCAAACTGAAGCGCTGAACAAAGCGCGCTCTTTTGGGTCAACTTCCCTGGAGATGCTCAAAAGAGTAAATGACCTGAAATTTAATACAGTTCAGGGCGCGCCTTTCCGGGTGCTGCGGCTTCCCGACATCCCCGCCATTCTAGTAGAGACAGCCTATCTTTCCAACCCGCAGGAAGAACTGTTGCTCAGGAGCAAAGCTTTTCGCCGCGATATCGCCTGGGCAGTGGCTGCCGCTGTAACTCAGTACATGCCGATACCATCATCTCTGGCTTTTCTGGAGAAGGACGCTCAATACCGTCCCCAATCCCATGCTGTTGCTCTGGGGAAAAAAGACATCATCTATAAAGTTAAAAGGGGGGACAACCTGGAGACAATAGCCGCGGATCACGGGACCACCGTGCGAACTCTAATGGAAGCCAACAAGATTAAATCGAAAAACCGTATCTACGCGGGACAGTCATTAAAAATTCCCGGCGGATATATTGTTGATGAAACTGATACAACGCCGGCTGTTTATACTGTCGCGTCGGGCGACACGCTGGAGCGCGTGGCCCGACGCTATGGTGTTTCCATGGCAGATCTTATGCGGATAAACAATATTCAATCGAAAGACCGGATTTACATTGGCCAACGGCTCGCGCTTGCGCCTCCGTCTTCCGCTCCTTCCCGTCCCGCGGCGCACGTAATTGCCCGCGGCGAAACACTGGGAGAAATCGCCCTGCAATACGGAATTACCACGGCTCAGCTGATGCGGATGAACAATATTAAAGCGCCGGACAGGATATTCGCTGGTCAGAAATTGTCATTATCTGAATCTCCCTCTTCGCCGCGTGCCGAAACTCACGTAGTCACGCGCGGGGATACGCTGGAGAGAATTGCCCGCCGTTACGATATGACCGTCGAAGAGCTGATGCGGCTCAATAATATTCAGTCACAGAACCGTATATACATTGACCAGAAAATTGCCCTGTCCGCTCCTCCTTCCGCTTCGCCTTTTCCTGCGCGTTCGGCAACAACATATGTGGTTTTGCCGGGAGACACACTGGGTGGTATTGCCCAGAAAAATGATCTGACCGTGGCGGAGCTGATGCGCTTGAACAACATTAAGTCTCAGGACCGGATATACGCGGGGCAGCGTCTTGTGCTTGCAGATACTTCTGCCGAATCGCCCGCGCGCCCGGAAAAGCATGTGGTTACATCCGGCGAAGCCCTGGAGCAGATTGCCCGCCGTTATGATGTGACAGTTGCGGACTTGATGGAAGCCAATAATCTTCAGTCCAGAGACCGGATATATGTCGGGCAAAAAATCAGCATACCGGAAAACCTCGGCGCCGGTGCCGGCAATGCCAAAGCAACCGAGCAAATCTATACCGTCGGCCGCGGCGATACGCTGGAGGGCATCGCGAAGCGCTTCAACACCACCATCGAATCTTTGATGGCCGCCAACAATCTCGAATCCAGCAATCTGATATTCGCGGGACAAAAAATTATCATCTCCCAGTGATTGATATTGCGCCGATAACAAGAATAATCATACAGAAATCATTTGTCTTAACCGTGTCAATATATGATTAATAACTTTTTGCCCGCACCTATGTATATTAAAAGCGCAAAAGGCGGAAAGCTCGCCTTGTATCGCTTCGAGAACGAGTCATCGGCGTATCCTCCGATAATCATGACGCACGGGAC
Organism: Deltaproteobacteria bacterium; assembly: GCA_011046295.1. GTDB lineage: Bacteria > Desulfobacterota > Syntrophia > Syntrophales > Smithellaceae > UBA4810. The sequence goes on from DSAV01000141.1 coordinate 21,029, forward strand.
TTTTTCCAATGCTTCTATTTGTAAGGAGCTGGCGACATTTCTCCAAAAAGAAGGATTTGACTGTTGGATTTATGAATGGAGCGGGCATGGCAAAAGCGCCTACGGTGACTTTAGACCGGATGCGGAAGATTACGCGCTGAACGATGTTCCCGCGGTTTTAAAAGCCGTGCGCCAAAATACAAAACACGAAAATTGCATTTGGGTGGCGCACAGCGGCGGCGGTTTTTTACCGCTGATGTATTTGGCGAGGAATCCCCAAAGGCAAAAGGAATTTCAGGCGCTGGTTACGCTTGGTTCGCAAACCACCGGCGCCGGCAAAACGTTGGCGCAGAAATTTAATATAGCCATGGTAATGCTGTTGATAAAACTTCTCGGATATATGCCCGGGCC
>DSAV01000054.1 GCA_011046295.1 Deltaproteobacteria bacterium
GTTACCCGACCAAATACACCATCATGTGTTACGATCTTCTAACATATCGATGGTTACTAAACATGGAGTTAATATACAAGGCTCCGGCATTCCCGAGCATTCCCTGCATGCGCTGGGGTTCCCTGCCGGGCGTAGCTGCCGGACTTCGCGCCGACTGAAGGTAATATCACATGAGATTGCTTCACTGCGTTCGCAATGACGAGAGAGGAAAAGACTGATACCCTGAATGGCACGCGAGGCGGAAGACTGAAGACTCAAGGCTGAAGGTGAAGCGCTGCTATGCAGCGCGGAATCCCGCAGCGAAGCCCAGCGCATGCAGGGTATGCGGGACTGAAGGAAGAGATTGCTTCATCACGCCAAGGCGTGCTGAAGCAATCTCGCGCGCGATGACCAGAGTACATATCTTCCTATTGCGTTGCCAGCTCTTTTATCTGCTGTGCCACTGCCCTGTCTTCAAAGACATTACGTATGGCCTCGCCCAGAAGCTCGCTGGCATAGTAGCCCATCCTTTTTTCAGAAAAGGAAATGTGTTCCCGGGCCGCTGTCGCCTCGACACGGCGCGTATATACGATTCTCCCCTCGGTAATATCGGCAAAAATAACGGTCAGCTTCACGCTTGCGGTATAAGTATTGGTGGGAAATCCGCGGCGGGTGTTAATCTGCATCTCGTCAATGCTTCCGCCGATAAGCAGCCTGCCGGTGGCGGCGGGCATGGCTTCTTCATCCAAATCCCAACGTGCCGCCGTAGCAATCCGGTAACCTGCCTGTTTCAGATAATCCTGAATACCGCCGGCAACCGCCCGGGAAGCCAGAACATATCGGGGAAAGACCATGACGTTTGTGCCGTTTTTTTCAATCACGCGGCCGATGATTTTTTCGTCTTCGACACGGCGCCGGTCAGCAAATTCCGCCACGGTAATAACGGCTTCAAGGGCTTTCCCTTCCGGCTTTAAATATTCCGGGGCAACAACCCGCGAAGCATCGTATTTCATATCAATGCTGTAGAGCTTTGTGGGAGCGCAACCCGACAAGGCCTGGCCCCATATCAATAATCCAAAAACGGCGCTTATCAGTAAAAAACGGTGATATTTTTTCACTTTTTTCTCTCCTTTTCCCTGAAATATTGCCCGGCGAAATTATTTAATTTATCGTTTGATTAACAAGCCTTATACCTTATCAAATTACCTTTGTCCAAGTGTTTCGTAAAATGCAAGGCAGGCGCGCGGATAAAGATAAATAATTTCTTTTTGCCGCAAAATATTATAAAATTCGCCAGATAAGCGGTGAACTGACCGGAATAAATATTAACCTCAAAAAAGAAAGGAGTCACTATGACGGAAGCAACTCTGCAGGCTTTTAACGGACTGAGGGATCTGACCATGATTAAATGGTACATCATACCTTTGCTGGCTATCGTTATTTACATCTACACCCGCGAAATCAAGGAGGCACGCAAAATCGGTGACTGGAACGCGGTGCTGGCCGGACTCACCATTTTCGGCGTGGATTTTTTCAATGAAACATGGAACGGCTGGGTGCTTCACTTTACCGGGCACTCCGCTTTCTGGACGACTCCGGGAGACACGGCGCTGCGCGTAATGGTGGGCTGGAATATCGAAATCATTTCTATGTTTTTAATTCTGGGTATTATGTATTACCACGCGCTATCGGAGAGCAAAAACCAGAAAATACTGGGCCTGCCTGAAAAATGGTTCTGGGCGATAGGCTACACTATCTTTGCCGTGTTTATCGAATGCGTGTTGAATCTCGGCGGACATCTGGTCTGGGAATATCCCTTCTGGTATCTGTCTTTCAAAGGCATCTGGCTGATTCTGCTTATCGGCTATTTCCACTTCTTCTGCTTTGCCATACTCGTCATCAGCCTGAAGACGATGAAAGCCAAACTCATCACGCTGGGCATTATTTACGCGGTGCCGACGGTGATGAACATTCTGGCTTTCGGCTTCTGGGGCTGGAAGTACTAAAGCGCGATTCGCCTAAGGGGTGAGCAGGGAATATTCTTCGAAAACTTTGTTGTATTTTTCGTGAATCATTTTGCGGTCGAATTCCCAGAACTCGGCCAGCATCTTTTCCTGCTCATCCGGGCTTAAATATTCCTGCGCGGGATAGAAAAAATGCTTGTCTTCTTTTTCAATGTGCCGGGGATAAAAATCACCGAGCTGCCGCGCCAGTTCCAAAATATCAGCAAATGCTTTCGCGTCGCCGGATAAATATTTTTCCCTGGCCGCAACCAGAGCAGCGGTGGTTTTTCGGCCCCAAACATGCTCATCGAGCAGTTCCTGCATGGTTTTTTTGAGCTCCGGCATCATGTCTTTTTTGGCCAAATCCCTGAAAAGTATTTCTTCTTCTTTGCCGTGATGCGTGCGGTCGGCGTACACGCGCACAAAATCAACCGCCACATCGATAATAAGAGGATTTATTTTTTCACTCTTCTGCGCTTTATCCATGTGACGCATGACGACAGAAAGCATTTTTTCAATCAATCTGTGCTCCCACATTAACGGCCCGATTGGTTTCATAAAAACCTCCTCGTGTTAGGATGATTAAGCATGCCTGATTGACACGCCGCGCTACGCGCAGCTATAGCACAAATAAGAATATCCGGCCAGAGGCGCGCCTTTTGACTAATCATCACCTCAAACAATATCAATACCTTAAGATTTAACCTCCCTTATACTGATTGCAAGATGGCGGTATTTTTGATAAGGGGCACCATTAACAATCTTTTAGCAAACGGGTAATATGGCTTTTTCAAAAAATACATTTCTTGTGTTATTTCTTGTCCTGTCACTTGTTCCCGCGTCATGCCGGCAGGCACAAGAGCCGGACAGCCCCGCGGATAAATTAAATGTGATTGCCACGATTTTTCCCCTTTATGATTTCGCCCGCGTTATCGGCGCCGATAAAGTGTCGGTAACCATGCTGCTGCCGCCAGGCGTGGATGCGCATAATTATGAACTGAAACCGGATGATATACTCCAAGCAAGCAGAGCGGATGTTTTTCTTTTCATGCATTTCGAAATGGAACAGTGGGCGTACAAAATAACCGGCGCGGCTACGGAAAAATCCGACTCGCTGGCAATCGAAGCCGGAGAGGGCACCGCTTTACTGCGCCTTCCCCGCCACCTTCATACAGATGGAAAAGGCCACGGGAATCATTCCACAAGGTTCGACCCGCATACCTGGCTGGATTTCGACAACGCGCAGAAAATTGTCGATAACATAACAGCTACCTTTATCAGTAAAGATTTGAAAAACAGCGATTATTACAAAGCAAACGCCCGCGAATACAAAACGCAACTCAAAGAACTGGATAAAAAATACCGCCGCGAACTGGCCGATTGCGAATCAAGAATTATCCTGCATGCCGGCCATTGGGCGTTTGCCTATCTGGCCAAAAAATATAATCTCAAATACATGGCTGCCTACAGCGCATCGGCGGAAGCAGAGCCGCTGCCGCATAACGTTTTCAGCATTATCGAATTAATTAACGACATGGAACTGAAATATATTTTTTATGAAGACCTTGTAGCGCCGCGCCTGGCGCAGACAATCGCGCGCGAAACAGACGTGGGCATGCTTAAGCTCAACAACGGCCATGATATCAGCAAGGATGACTTGAAAAAGGGAATTACCTTTCTTGGCCTAATGGAAAATAATCTTTCTAATCTAAAAAAGGGGTTGTCGTGCCGGTAAATGTAGTGACCGTGGAAAATGTTGCTTACAGCTACAACGCCGCCACAGCAATCAGCGACGTTTCTTTTTACATCGAGCAGGGCGATTATCTGGGCATTGTGGGGCCTAACGGCTCCGGAAAAAGCACGCTTATCAAAATTATTCTGGGCATATTGCCGCTGCAGACAGGCAGTGTTTCCCTATTCGACACGCCCCTGTCCGGGTTTGGCCACTGGGACAGAATCGGTTATCTGCCGCAAAAACTCAGCGCGCTCAACACTCATTTTCCCGGATCGGTCCGCGAAATTGTCGAAATGGGGCGGCGAAACAGTAAAAAAAATGAGAACACGCAGCATGTCCTCGATCTCATGGGAATCAGGCATCTCGCCGGACGTTTAATCGGCGAGCTCTCTTACGGCGAACAGCAAAGGGCAATGCTGGCACGCACGCTGGTGAACCGCCCGGAACTGCTTATTTTCGACGAGCCTACAACCGCGCTTGACCCCGAAACGAGAGACACATTTTATTCCCTCACAAAAGATTTAAACCGCGCCCACGGCACAACCATCGTGCTCATTACCCACGATATAGGAACAATCGGCAGATATGCCCGGAGACTTCTTTATCTGGACAAGAAAATCGTCTTTGCGGGAACATTTCAGGAATTCTGCGCGTCGCGGGATATGACCGGGTTTTTCGGAGAAAAAAGCCAGCATATTATTTGCCATCAACACGATGTCTTGGAGAATAGCAAATGATGGATTTTACCGGTATATTCAGTTACAGCTTCGTCCAGCGCGCTCTTCTTACCGGAGTGCTCATTGCCGTTGTCTGTTCCGTTGTGGGGGTATTCCTTGTCCTGCGGCGCCTGTCCTTAATCGGCGACGGCCTGGCGCACGTCACCTTTGGCAGCGTGGCCGTTGTTCTGCTAATCGGCATGGCCCCTGTTTATGTCACGCTGGCCGCCTTGCCGCTGGTAATGCTTAGCTCTTTGATTATATTGCAATTGATCCGGTCGAAGCGCATCCATGGCGACGCGGCTATCGGCATCGTGTCTTCCGTGGGAATTGCCCTGGGTGTGATTCTGGTCAGTCTGTCGGGCGGATATAATGCCGACCTGCTGAGCTATCTTTTCGGCAATATCCTGATGGTAACGCAAACGGAAATGTTTCTGTCTTTAATTATTTTTTTGATTGTCGCCGCTTTTGTTGTTATTTATTATCCGGAATTATTCGCCGTTACTTTTGATGAGGAAATGGCAAAAACCATGGGCATTAAAACAAAACTTATAAATGTCGTATTGCTTTTACTGACGGCGGCTACAGTGGTGCTGGCCATGAAGGTTGCCGGTATCATGCTGGTATCGGCAATGCTGATACTGCCGCCGATAACCGCGCTGCAGCTTTCTTTGGATTTCAGGATGACGATTCTTGCTTCTATCTCCCTTGCCGTGCTGGCGGTATTCAGCGGTATCATAACGTCGTTCGTGTTGAACCTGCCGACCGGAGGAACAATCGTAATGTTTAACGCGTTCCTTTTATTGGTTGTTTTTTCGGCTAAAAAAGCGCTACAGGTAAGAAGGTAAAGCAAATGGAAACTTTAAAATTTATTTTTTCACGCTCTAATATCCTGTTCGCTCTGTCACTGCTGATTGGTTTCTTTTTCCCACAAGCAGCGTCAATAAGCGTACTTCTAATTCTTCCCGCCTTGATGCTGATAATGACCATAACTCCGCTTAAAATACCGCGCGGTTTTTTCCGCCGTCCCAAAAAACTGATCGTTTGGGCAATCTACGGCAACTTGATGAGTTATCTGCTGCTGGGCAATATTATTATTTTTACCGGAGTCTTTTTCCTGCGCGAAGAGGCCTTCCTGCTGGGCATGGTTTTGATTGCCGCCATGCCTCCCGCGGTCAACATGCTTTCTTTGAGCAAAACGCTGCGCGGCGATTCCACCAACTCGATTGCCGGTTTCGCCGGAGCATATCTGGGCGCGCTGGTAATCGCCCCCCTGCTCGGACTGGTATTTTTCAGGTACAGCCAGATGGACTACTGGCTTGTTTTGATGATTTTTCTGGCTTTGGTCGCGCTGCCGCTGGCTCTTTCCCGGCTGGCCGTGGAAAACGATTGGGATAAAATCACCGAACCGTACGAAGGATGGATAATAGATTGCTGCTTCTTTATCGTGTTTTACACCATTGCGGCCAAATGCCGGCCTTTGCTTTTTGACTGGTCTTACGACATGACGCTGATTATAATCCTTGCCGCGGCCATCGTTTTCGGCCTGCCTTTCGCCATAAACAAAACAGGGCGGATTTTTAACCGCGGCAAAAACAAAATCACTCCCATGCTTCTTTTGGGAACTTTGAAAAACCATGGGCTGGCCGGCGGTATTGCCGTTGTGGTCTTTCCGGCGGAAATTGCCTTTGCCGCCCTTGTATTTGCCTTGATGAGTTTTATTTTCGCGAATATTGTTTTATACATGAAAGCGCGTAAAAGTTCCGCCTGATTCAAAAACTCACGCTATGAGGTTTTCCGCCCGCAGCAGCGCCGGCAATATATTGAGTTTCATCTAAAGATTCAAACTTTGCCTTGCTTGTTTTGGGGCGCGCCTTATTGAACACGGCTTCGCCGGGGCGGTTGTTGACAAAATGAAATAGAGGTTTATACTTATCTTTATACAAGAAAGGAGAATGAAATATGGCCATAAAACTACCGGATTTACCGTTTGCGAAGGATGCCCTGGCGCCCGTTATCAGCGCCAATACTCTTGATTTCCACTATGGAAAGCATCATAAAACTTATGTGGATAATTTAAATAAACTGATTGAAGGGACGGATCTGGCGGAAAAATCACTGGAAGATATAATTAAAATTTCGGCCAAAGACGCCGCCAAAGCCGGTATTTTCAACAACGCCGCTCAGGTGTGGAACCATACCTTCTACTGGCAGGCACTGAAAAAAGACGGAGGCAAACCCACCGGGAAAATAGCGGATAAAATAACTGCCGCCTTCGGCAGTTATGAAAAATTCGCGGAAGAACTTAAAAACGCCGGCATGACGCAGTTCGGCAGCGGCTGGGCATGGCTTGTTCTGGACGGAGACCAGTTGAAAATAACAAAAACCGCCAATGCCGACACGCCCATCGCCCACGACCAGAAACCGCTTCTGACCATCGACGTGTGGGAACACGCTTATTATTTGGACTATCAGAACCGCAGGCCGGATTACCTCTTGGCGGTTATCGAAAACCTGATTAACTGGGATTTTGTGAACGCAAACCTGGGTTGATGCAGTTTAAAAAATACTAATAAAGATGAAAGGGGACTTGATTCAAGTCCCCTTTTTTTATTTTTAAGCAAACAGCGAGGAAGGACTAAACTTGTTTGTCAACTTTTTCCTTTAATTCTTTTCCCACTTTAAAGAAAGGCAGTTTCTTGGGTTCCACCCTGATTTTTTCCCCGGTTTTCGGGTTTCTCCCCGTGTAGGAATCATAGTTTTTAACAACGAAGCTGCCAAACCCCCTGATCTCGATACGGCCGCCTTTTTTCAACTCATCGGTAAAGCCTTTAAATATCAGATTCACCACGTCAATAGCTTTCTTCTCGGTGAGGTTGAGCTTGTTACTCAAAGCTTCGATCAAATCAGACTTATTCATAGCTCCTCCTTATAGCTGTTTACGAAATCTTGCTGTTCTTTGGTTTTATTTAATTATTCCCACATGTTTGAACTTATTATCAACTTTTCACGCAATGTCAAGAAAATTTTACCTTCTATTTAACCGATTTTATTAAATCTGTTACCTCTTTGGTGGTGAGATTACGCCATAAACCTTCCTTGAGCGTCCCTATGTGAACGGGACCGATGGATTTTCTCTCCAGACGGCTCACTCTCCACCCGGCAGCCTCAAAACCACGCCTAATTATTCTGTTTTTGCCCTCCCGAAGCGTCAGCTGCAACCAGCAGCTCCTCGGGTTGACTTTTTCCACTTGAATTTGCTCAGGCCGAAAAATACAATCATCCAGCCTGATTCCGTCTCTGATTTTTTTTAAGTCTTCCGCCAAAAGTCGCCCCTGAATTTTCACCCGGTAAACTTTCGGTATCTGATAGCTCGGATGCTGAACTTTCTGCGCGAAATCTCCGTCGTTGGTCAGAAGCAGAAGCCCCGCGGAATCGTAATCGAGCCTGCCTGCCGGGTAAACCCTCTCCGGCACGCCGGAAAGCAAATCAACAACGGTCGGCCTGTTTTGCGGGTCGTGAAGAGTTGTCACGTAGCCGGCCGGTTTATTTAAAGCGATATATAAATTTGTTTTTTCGGCGGAAATAACCTTGCCGTCAACACGGATAACATCTTTGACGGCGTTGGCTTTTGACCCCAGCTCTTTTACCACCTCGCCGTTGACGCTTACCCTGCCCGAGGCAATCATCTCCTCCGCGCGGCGGCGCGAGGCAATGCCGGCAGCGGAAATAATTTTTTGCAGACGTTCTTTCATTAAGAAGATATTTCTTCTGAAGATTCCTCCGGAGAATTTTCCGTGGTTTCTTCCGTAGATTTTTCTTCAGGATTATCAGCGGATTTTCTCTCTGGCTCTTTCGTGAAATCTCCCGCTTCTTCGGAGTCATCCGACTCTACGGGAACAATACTCCCTTCCGGCTCATTAAGTTCTTTTAGTTCCCTTAACGTTGGAAGTTCGGAGAGGTCTTTGAGGTTAAAGACTTCCAAAAACTTTTTTGTGGTTCCGTAAATTATGGGCTTGCCGGGCACATCCTTTCTCCCGACTATGCGCACCAGCTTCTTTTCCAAAAGCCCCTTGAGAGGATGGCTGGCATCAACGCCGCGGATGCTTTCGATTTCCGATTTGACCACCGGCTGCCGGTAAGCGATGATGGCCAGCGTTTCCATCGCGGCGCGTGATAAAGACGGCGGCTTGGTTCCCCGCATTTTCTTTATCCAGTGACCGAATTCGGGGCGCGTGCGAAATTGAAAACCGCCCGCAACATCCTCCAGGTAAATACCCCCTGCCCGTTCCCTGTACTCCGCTGCCAGATTATCCAGCGTTTTTCTGATTTCGGATTTTTCCACCTCCGGCAGAACAGAGCAAATTTTTTCCACCCCCAGCGGCGCCTCGGAGGACAGAACCAGTGCTTCGATGATTGCTTTAATATTTTCCATTTATGACTCCACAGCCGGAAATATCCGGATCACACCAAAAGGCGAAGTTTGATAAGCTTTGACCATGCGCAGTTTAATCAACTCCAAAAGCGCAAGAAAAGTATAAATAATACGGCGTCGGGATTTTATATCTCCCAGCATTTCATCGAAAGTCAGATTTTTTTCAGTGGAAAGCCGCTGCATTATATCGTTGATTATATCAGTAACGGACAACTTCTCCATATCAATTTCCAGAAGGTCCTCCCTTTTTATGCGGGAAACCAGACGATGAAAAGCCTCAATGAGTTCAAAAATATTTATTTCGATAAGTTCTTCTTCGTCCGGCAGCGCTTTTTCCTTTTCCCCCGGTAAAAAAGCGCCGCGCGTAAAAACATCCCTTTCCAATATCGGCCTGCCGGATAAATCTGCCGCCGCTTCCTTGAACGCCTGATATTCCAGAAGCTGCCGGACAAGTTCGGCGCGCGGGTCTCTTTCCTCTTCCTCCTCCGTCTCTTCCGGCTCGGGCAAAAGCATTCTTGATTTGATGTGCACCAGCGTGGAAGCCATTACCAGATACTCTCCGGCTAAATCAAGGTTGAGTGATTTAATCATCTTGAGATACTTAAGATATTGTTCGGCAATGAGAGATACGGGAATATTATAAATATCGATTTCGTTTTTTTTGATGAGGTGTAAAAGCAGGTCAAGCGGCCCTTCAAAAATATCCAGTTTGATGGAATAATTATTATTTTGCTCTTCGTTCATGGTCATGAGTAAATAAGCCGCTGAATCAGATTTTAATCGCGGCGCGGACTTCATCCATCGTCTGGCGCGCAACTTTTGTCGCTTTTATGTTCCCTTCTTCAATAACCGCCTTAATCTCTTCCGGATGATTTTTGTAATAATCAATGCGGTCATGAATAGGGCGCATAACTTCGGTTACTTTCGCGGCAAGCATTTTCTTACAGTCTGTGCAACCGATTGCCGCCTTGCGGCAGTCCGCCTCAATTTGCTTTTGAGTTTCCGCGGGCGAATAAAGCCCGTGGAAGGTGAATACATTGCAGATTTCAGGATTGCCCGCATCGCTCTTCTTCATGCGCTGCGGATCGGTAAACATGGAGGCGATTTTTTGCTGCAAGTCTTTACCGGTATCGCTGATATAAATGGAATTTTCGTACGACTTGCTCATCTTTCTGCCGTCGATGCCCAGAAGTTTGGAAACACCCGCCAGTAGTGGTTCCGGAACGGGAAAAACTTCTTTTCCGTAGAGAAAATTGAAGCGCCTGGCGATTTCACGGGTAAGCTCCACATGGGGCAGCTGGTCCACTCCGACGGGAACACCGTAGGCCTTGTACATAATGATGTCCGCCGCCTGCAAAACAGGATACCCCAGAAAACCGAAAGTGGATAAATCCTTGCTGGAAAGCTCTGCCTTCATTTCCTTGTACGTGGGATTTCTTTCCAGCCAGGCCAGCGGCGTAATCATCGACAGGAGTAAAAAAAGCTCGGCATGCTCCTTAACGGCGGACTGAACGAACAAGGTGCTCTTGGCGGGATCAAGGCCGGCGGCCAGCCAGTCAATCATCATACTGCTTATGTTTTCCAGAATATCTTGAGTGGAACTGTATTCGCTGGTGAAGGCGTGCCAGTCGGCGACAAAATAAAAGCAGTCATAAGCCCCGCTGTTTTGCAATTCAATCCAATTGCCCAACGCTCCGTGCAGATTGCCCAAATGCAGCTTACCGGTAGGACGCATGCCGCTGAGAATTCTTTTGGATACCAAATTATTAACTCCTTCAGACTTTTATATAAAATGATAAACGCGCCAAGGCCTCCCATTAATCACATCAATAATAATGCGGAGGCCTTGGCTGAATAAGGACTTAAGATTAATACTAACTGACTTTATCCGCCAGCTCCTTGCCCGGCTTGAACTTGACTACTTTCTTTGCCGGAATTTTGATTGTGTCCCCCGTTTTCGGATTCCTGCCGTCTCTTGCTTTTCTTTTAGAAACGGAAAAAGTGCCAAAGCCGACCAGAGAAACTTTACCACCTTTCTTAAGTTCCTTGGCCACCGCGCCAACATACGCGTCGAGCGCCGATGCCGCAGCGGTTTTAGTAATTGCCGCTTCTTTTGACATCACGTCCACTAATTCTGCCTTCGTCATTCTTCAAACTCCTTTTCCTTATAATAAATTAATTGATTGTATCCCTATCCGTTTTCACGGCATTGAATCCGCTTATGGCTCATTAAACAAAACGCGCCTGATAAATCAAAAGCGCGGCTGCGCAATATTGTGTCCGGCTAGTAGTTCAGAGAGATGTCTACTCATAAACTTGCGCTACGCCTAACACATAAGAAATCAACAGGCAAGAGAAAAGTAATTTATCACAAAACATTTTATTTTCTTTCTTTTTTATTGCCTTAAAATAGTCGTGTAATCGCCTTTTTTATCAAAATAAATGACGGCTGAAATTGCGCACGTCAACGGTTAAATATCAGAAAGGCAACGCTCACAAAGCAGGCAAATCCTTCGCAATTATATGTTTTTGACAGTTCATGCCCCATGTGTTACTTAAACACCTCACATCAGGAAACGCGGGCAGCGTATGCATTACTCTTTGGGTAAAATTATTAAAGGTTGGTTCAGTCTTTGTCGTCCTGCCTTTCACGCCGTGGGAATAGCTCCTTTTATCCTGGGCACGGTGCTTGCGTATAAACTTGCCGCTGCTTTGAGTCTGTCTGTTTTTTTCCTGGGCGCTGCCGCCTTAATTCTCATCGTGCTTGCCACTTATCACGCCGGTGAATATTTCGACTACCGGGAAGATGAAATTTCGCAAAAGTACTACCGCTGTAAATTTGCCGGCGGCTCCGGCGTCATCCAACGGGGAATTGTGCCACGGCGCGCCGCGCTATGGTCAAGTATCTTTTCTTTTGCCCTGGCCGGCTGTATCGGGCTTGTTTTACAGTTTTACTTTAAAACAGGCCCTCTGACTTTGCTTATGGGCGCCCTGGGCGCTTTTTCCGGATTTTTCTATTCAATGAGGCCGGTCCGTCTTGTGGAAAGGGGCTTCGGAGAAATATTCATCGGTTTTTGTTACGGCTGGCTGACAATAGCTTCCGCCTTTTATATTCAGACGGCAATGATTCATCCCCTTATTCACTGGCTGGCCATCCCGGTCGGATTAAGTATTTTTAACGTAATTTTGCTCAATGAATTTCCCGATTACGAAGCGGACAGGGCAACCGGAAAGAAAAATATTCTTTATCGAACCGGGAAAAAAAACGGCGTGATTCTCTACGTCATTTTAGCCGTGCTGGCAAGCGCGGCAGTGTTTGCTTCCACGCGCCTGGGCGTTCCGTTCGCGGTAATTTTTTTCTATCTGCCCTTCTTTGCCGTTTCCCTTTTTATCATATTCATGTTGCTGCGCGGCAAGTATGAAGAGCGCAAAACGCTGGAACTTTTATGCGGCCTGAATATCGCCGTTAATCTGGGCATATCTCTGAGTTTCCTGCTGGCGTATATTAAATAACCGGCGCGATAGTATCTACCGCGCCGGTTATTTATGTTATTGCACCACGGCAAAAAACGCCTATTTCTTTATCAGCAGGTAAAGGTAGCCCCTTTCCTTGAGAGTACCGGCTGTGGCCCGGGCTTCTTCGCCAAAGCCGCAAAATAAATCCACGCGCCCCGGACCCTTGATGGCCGCGCCTTTATCCTGACTGAGTACAAAACGCGAAAAAGGTGTCCGGCGCATGATTTTACCCTCTTCGCCGAAAACAGGCTTGCGCGTCCGGATGAAGGCCAGCGCGCCTTCGGGAAAATAATCCGGATCGGTGGCAATGCTCCTGCCCGGAGTAACCGGCTCGCCTAAAGAGCCGATCGGCTCGCCGTCAGTGAATCGAAAAAATATATATCTGTCATTGTGACTGAGAATTTCAAAAAGCTCTCTGTCACTTTTCTGTCTCATAACCCTTTTGAAATTTGCATAAGAGGCTTCGCTGCCGCTGATTCGGCCGCTATCCAGCATGTGACTGGTAACGGAACGGAAGGGCCAGCCGTTATTATGCGCGTAGGTAACCGTCAAAAGTGTACCGTCTTCCAGCCTGATTTTTCCGGAACCCTGAATATGGAGGGAAAAAAGCTCCATCGGATCATCCACCCATATCAGCTCCAATCCCTGCCCGCGCAAAACGCCGTGAATATCAATATCCGCGCGGCGGTAATAAGGAACAAATTCTCCGTTTTCAACCCTGCCGATTTCGCTGGCGCCTTGGGATGATGGCCTGACTTCCAAGTCCGGCGGCACGGAATAGAGAGGATATCTGTATCTGTGTGTGGAAGTAAATGAACCTTCCAATAACGGCTCGTAATAGCCGGTAATAAGCGCGTTACCTTGATGTTGACTATAACCGGGCAAGGATGCCCCGTAGACATCAAAGTCCGCGGCGATTCTTCTTTTCAAGTCGCCGAGCGCCGACGGCTGACGAATCACTTCATTAAAAGCAATAAGCGTCTCTTTTAATTTTGCCGCGTCGACCAACCTGCCGTTAATCAGATAAGCTTTAGCGCTGCCGGCATTTTCGTAATAATTCAGGCTGCGCTCGATAGCTGTATCCAACAGGGCAAAATCGAGATCATCGGCAAATTCAATACGGGAAACATCATCAAGTTTGATTAGCTTCAGGCCGATTACCGCCGGCTCCGGGTGAACGGGTGGCGGCGGGGAGGGAATTTGCGGCACGGCGCGCGCGCAGCCGGCAAAAACAACGGCAAGCAGCGCCAGCCTAAGAAAGTTGAAGATTAATTTCATAATTCCATAATCATCGCTGTTTCATCGCAATAATCGGGGTACTTGGAACAGCGAAAGCAATCCGCCCATATTTTTTCCGGCAATGTGGCACGGTCAACTTCACGAAATCCTAATTTGGCAAATAACTCTTTTTTATAAGTCAGGGTAAATACCCTGAAAAGCCCCAGCGTAATTGCCTCGGAAATACACGCTTCCACCAGATTCCTGGCGATGCCTTTTTGCCGGTAGGTTTCCTCCACGCACAATGAACGGATTTCCGCAAGATTTTCCCAGATAATGTTCATGGCGCAAATGCCTGCCACCTGCTCTTTTCCTTCATCGTAATAAATATAGAAGTCCCGCAGGGAATGATAAATGTCCATCAGCGAACGCGGCAGCATTTCGCCCTTTCCTGCCGCGACATTTATCATCCCGTGAATGACTTTCACGTCACTGACGCGCGCTTTTCTCAGCATTTTGGGGCTCCCTGTCCTTTGGTGGAATTAATCATCTCGCGCGCGTGCTCCCTGGTTGCCTGCGTCACATCCACCCCGCCGAGCATGCGGCTGATTTCTTCAACCTTCTGCTGATCGTCAAGACTGGAGACTGAAGTCACTGTTCTGCCTTTGACAACTTTTTTGGAAACAAAGAAGTGCTCTCTGCCGTAGCTTGCTATCTGCGGCAGATGCGTGATGCAAATAACCTGATGATTGGCGGATACCTCTTTGAGCTTTCTTCCCACGATTTCCGCCGTGGCTCCGCCGATGCCGTTGTCCACCTCATCAAAGATTATAGTCGCCACCGAACCGGTGCGCGACAAAACATTTTTGAGTGCGAGGACAATGCGCGACAATTCTCCTCCGGAAGCAATTTTATTAAGCGGCTTAAGCGCCTCACCGGCGTTTGCCGCCAGGTAAAATTCTATTTCATCGCCGCCCTTGGGCCCGTAATCCTCCGCTTTTTTGTCTGCGGCTCTCGTTTTGAAGAAAGCCTCAAAAGTGGCATGCGGCATATTCAACTCATGGATTTCGCGCTCCACCGCGCTTTTTAGTTTTGCCGCAGATTCGTTCCTCTTTTCCGAAAGAAACAGCGCCTGCCGCGCGAGGTTTTCACCAACGGCGACTTCCTCCTGCCCGAGCTTTTCAAGTTCTTCTTCCACGGAAAAAACCTGCCTCAGCTCTTCTTCAATTTTCTGTTTCTGGAGCATCACGCTTTCCAGCGACCCCCCGTGCTTGCGCTTCAGCGTTCCCAGGGCTTCCAGGCGCTCGTCGATAGCGGTCAGTTTTTCCGGGTCAAAAAAAAGATTTTTACCGTAATCACGCAAAGTCAATGCCGCTTCCTGCAGGGAAATAAACGCGGCTTCTATGTCTTTGTCGGAAACACCCAAACCGGAATCGATGTTTCTGATTTGACTCACCTGATTTTGAACGTCCTTGAGCTTGACGCAGACGGATTCTTTTTCGCCATAGAGCAGGTCATAGGCGCGGTTGGTTAAATCGGTAAGCCTCTGCGCGTTTTGCAGAATTTTTTTCTCGTCGGCAAGCCGCGTATCTTCGTCGGGCTCAGGATTAATCTCAGTAATTTCCTTGAGCTGAAATCTGAGCAGTTCGGTTTTTTCCTCGCGGCTTCGCCGCAATTCCTGAAGCTTTTGAGTCTGCGCGCGTATTTGCTGGTACCGGCCGTAGGTTTGGTAATATTGACCGGACAAACCCAGGCAGTCGCCGAATTCGTCAAGTATATCGATGTGATTTTGCGCGTCCAGTATTACCTGATGCTCGTGCTGGCCGCAGATGTTAATCAGCGCTTCGCTCACCTGCGCGAGATTGGCGAGTGTCGCCATCTGCCCGTTAATCAGCGCCTTATTTTTTCCGGTACGCGAAATCACCCGGCGAATCACCAGTTCATCGGAATCCAAAAAGCCCATTTCAGCCAGCTGCTGCCGCAGAGCTTCGCAGGCGCTGATGTCGAACAACGCTTCCACAACCGCGGAATCTTCATGCGTACGGATCATGTCGGACGCGGCACGTTCGCCCAGAAGAAGGCTTACCGCGCCGATAATGATGGACTTCCCCGCGCCGGTCTCGCCGGAAATGACGTTCAGCCCGTCACCAAAAGAAACGTTGAGCTCATCAATGATGGCAAAGTTCCTGATGCTCAGATCTTTAAGCATTTTTTCTTTTTACAGCTCCTGAAGGTAATCCGCTCCAGCTCAGCTTGGAGCGCAAAATTTCCCAGTAACTGCGGTGCGGCGAAAGAACAAGATACACCGCGTGCTTTGATTTCTGTATGATCACGGTGTCACCGGATTTAACCTGATAATTTTCCTGTCCGTCCAGAGTGACCGTGGCGCCTTTTTCTTTCGACCAGAGAACTATCTCCAGCTTCGCGCCGGGCGGGAAAATTACCGGGCGGTTCGTCAAGGTGTGCGGGCAAATGGGATTGACAATAATCAGATCTTTCCCGGGAAAAACAATCGGGCCGCCCGCGGAAAGAGAATAGGCGGTGGAGCCGGTGGGGGTGGAAATAATCAGCCCGTCGGATTTATAATTTGTCATATATTCGCCGTCGACCGAAGTCTCCAGATCTATAATACGCGAAAGGCTGCCGCGGTTGATAACCACGTCATTCAGCACATCGCCGGCCTTGATTAACGATTTGCCGCTTCTAATCGTCACGGAAAGCATCATTCTTTTTTCCACGGCGAATTGGCCGCGAAGAATCATCTCGAGGGCATCATGTATCTCATTCAGATTGACTTCCGTGAGGTAACCGAAACTGCCCATATTGATACCGACAATCGGAACTTTATATCTGCCAACCAGGCGCGCGGCGCGCAGCATTGTGCCATCGCCGCCCATAACCACCAGCAGATGTGATTTGCGCGCCAGTTCATACCAGTCAAGCCCGCCCGGCTCGCTCATTTTACCGGCAAGTTCCCGGGACAAAAATACTTCCGCACCTTTTTCTTCCAGCCATCTTTTCAGCGCCCCGGCATGCTGTGCGATTTTCGCCTTCTCAATGTTGGCGACCATACCGATTTTTCGGATTTTCATGGATTTTTAACCTCGAAATACCAAGGTCAGTAGCATAAAAAAAACTTTGTGTCCATGCATAAATATTTAACCGATTATTTCTTAAGCCTTTGTATTTTGAAAGCAAATGACAGAGATTAATTCTTGACAGGCACGCGGACTTTAATATACGTTGCCCGCCTGCGAGGTGCTGATTATGGGACTTTTAAAAGGCGGTTTTTCTTTCGCGCGTTTTCATGTGGAAGGCGATTTACCCCGGGATTTTCTGAATTTTGCGGCAAGTCAGATTAAATCTCACGCGTACCGGGAATCATTTTCCGCGGGCCAGGAAAAATCCCTGGGCTGGGTATCGCTGACCGATGTGCTCGACAGTGACTTTACCGCAGCAAATTACGCACTGGGAGATTATCTGGTCTTTTGCCTGCGTATCGACCGCAAGCAGATCGCGCCGCGCCTGCTGAAAATAAAAATGCTGGAGGAAGAAAGGCGGTACCTGGCCCAAAGCGGCAAAGAAAGAATCGGCAAGCAGGCGGCAACGGCCATCAAAGAAAAAGTTTTTTCCGAGCTCTTGGAGAAGCAGGATGCCGTTCCTTCCTTTTATGACGTCTGCTGGTCGCTGGGAAAAAAGACGGTTTATTTTTCATCTCTTTCCGCTACAGTGGCGGATGATTTTGTCAGTCTGTTTAAAAAAACGTTCGGGCTGGATCTGAAGCGATTTTCTCCCCCCGAATCAGCCGCGGCGCTCAAAACAACGGATTCACCGGAGATAATTTCTTTAATCGGCCGCGAATTTCTCACGTGGCTGTGGTACAAGACACAAGAGCGAAACGGCAGAATCGCCCTTAACGACAATGAGGAAGTCGAGCTGCATTTTGTAAAAAGAATCGCGCTGGAAGCGGGTGAAGGAGAATACGCTCAAAACGTGGTCTGCTCCGGCCTGCATGCCGAACTCACAGAAGGCAAGGAAGCCGTCCGACAGGGGAAAAAAGTGAAAGAGGCGGGAATCAGGCTTATCCATAATCAAAATGACTGGGAATTCACCTTCAAGGCGGATAACTTTGATTTTCAATCCTTAAAAATGCCCCCCGTGGTTTTGCCGGAAACAACAGGCGATGACGAGGGAGGGCTGCTGGAAAGAATTTATCTGATCGAGGGAGCCACAAAGATAATGGACGGATTTTTCACATCCTTTTTGTCCCTGCGCCGGTCAGACAGGTGGGAAGAAGAAACCAAACTCATGGCAGAATGGCTGAAACACTGATATTTAATTTATTTATCGAGTTGCAGAAAAGGAAGCATGATATTTTCCAGCATCTTCCTCTGATTTTCGAAATCTTCCTCAGCTTTCAGCGCGGGAAATTTCACTTTGGGCTGGTAGCGCATTGTCACTTTCGCGAAAGGCTTGGGAATCATAAACCTATCCCAGCTTTTCAGAAACCACGCGCGATCAGCCAGTACGGCGGCGGGAAGAACGGCGGCCTCAGCTTGATGTGCCATCGAAATGACGCCGTCTTTGACAATGCCGGCGGGACCGCGCGGCCCGTCCAGAATATGCGCAGCCAGCCGCCTTTCTCTGAGCGCTTCTATCATTTCTTTTAAAGCGGCACGGCCGCCGCGGGAAGAGGAGCCTCTGACCACAAAAGCGCCGCTTGCTTCGACAACACGGGTAGCAATATCCCCGTCCAGGCTTTTAGAAATCATCACACAAAGGCGATATTTTCTGTAACGGGCGAGAAAAAGAGGCGCGATAAACAGCTGCTGATGCCAGAGACAAATCATAAAACTGTTTCCTTGTTCAAGCTCTTCAAGCCACTGATTTTCGTTTTCCACCTTCAAACGGAAGGTCGCCGAGTAGAGACGAATCACCCAATAAATAAAAATACCAGCTGCCCTTGTTGTGGCAATTTTTCGCAGTTTCTTAAACATAAATTTAAAAATTCCTGATTCCTGCAAGGGACTCTAGCAGAACTTTTATGCTGCGACAAATTAATTTTCACTTGATTATCAATGCCTTTACTGTTTAGATAACACTATCAATAATCCGCGCTGTTTAACGCGTATCTAAGGCAAATAAATATGAGCGATGAGCAATTAATCGCGGCGATGAGCAAACCGGGCTTTTATCCTCACAAACCCGTGTCGGTGGAACTTGTCCAGACACATATTTCCTGCGTGTTTATCGCCGGCAACTTAGTATATAAAGTAAAAAAACCGGTTGATTTCGGCTTTCTGGATTTTACCACGCTGGAAAAAAGAAAATTTTACTGCACCGAAGAGCTGCGGCTGAATAAACGGCTGGCGCCCAGCATTTACCTCCATGTCGCGCCTATATCGAAGAATGACGGGGGATACTATGTTCCCGGTGAGGGAAAGAACGTTGTCGATTACGCCGTGGTGATGAAAAAACTCCCCCCGGATAAAATGCTCAAAACGATGCTCGCCAAAGGGCAGGCCGATGAAAGCGTGATGGACGCGGTGGCGGAGAAAATTGCCCGTTTCCATTCGAACGCGCAAACCGGGGGGCGCATAAATGAAATGGGCAGTATTAAAACAATCAGCCACAACCATGAAGAAAATTTCGACCAGACAAAAAAATATATCGGCGCTACGATTACATCCGCCCGGTACCACTTCATCAAGGATTATGTTCAGGGCTTTCTGTTCAAAAACAAACCCCTTTTCGAAAAAAGAGTGATTGAGAAAAAAATTCGCGACTGCCATGGCGATTTGCATCTGGAGCATATTTGCGTTACCGATGATATTGTAATTTATGATTGCATAGAATTTAACGAGCGCTTCCGGTTTGCCGATGTGGCGGCAGAGGTGGCCTTTCTGACGATGGACCTTGATTTTAACGGCTATCACGCCTTTGCCGAAACTTTCGCGCGGCATTACCTGAAATATTCCGGCGATAATGACATGACCAGGTTGCTCAATTTTTATAGATGTTACTACGCTTACGTACGCGGCAAAGTAACCAGCTTCCGGCTGGATCAAGAAGGAATCACGGAAAAGGAGCGGCAGGATATTTCTCAAATAGCGGCAAAATATTTTGAACTGTCTTATCTTTATGCCGCGCGCCTGGAAAAACCGGCTTTAATCCTTACCGCCGGATTGATGGGTTCGGGAAAGAGTTATCAGGCGCGGACTCTGGGCAGGGCCCTGGGCGCGGAAGTTATCCGCACCGATGTGCTGCGCAAAGAATTATCGGACATCGAGCCCACGCAAGCCAAACACGAAAATTTCGGCCAGGGCATTTATTCCGACGAAGCCTCACGCCGCACCTATGAAAAAATTTATGAGCTGGCCGCGCAAATAATAAAACAGGGAAAGCCCGTGATAATCGACGCTTCTTTTAAAAAACGTTCCGAGCGGAAAAAAGCCTACGCTCTGGCCAGAAATTTGGGCGTAGGGTTTTATGTAATCGAATGCGTTTGTCCCGACGATACAACCCGCAAACGACTGGAAAAAAGAGCCAGGGAAAAAAATAATGTGTCTGACGGGCGCTGGGAAATCTTTCACGAACAAAAAAAGGATTTTGAAGCAATTGATGAAATTTCACCAAAACAACACTTTAAAATTGACACATCCGCCGAACCGGAGGCAGCCCGGCTGAAAATCATAGAAAAAATAAAAAAATTCGAATAGTTTTTTCTGAAAGTTTTATCGCGATGGGGGTCTTAATTTATCGCTGATCTTTTTTTTTCCAACATCTTCCTACTGGCTTTTTCTTCTTCTGCTCTTTTGGCGCCTTCCTCTTCGGCTATTCTCGCTTTAGTTTCATTGATGAAATATTCAACCTTATAGTCGAGTCCGACATTGGCGTATTCACGGGCGATTGTTTCGAAGCGCATGAGCGCCGCCTGATATTTTTTCTGTTTGAAATAAAACTGCCCCACGTAGAATTCATGTTCGGCCAGCTGGCGGTTGCAGTCCCTGAGCATTTTCGCGCCCATAGTGGAAAATTTGCTTTCCGGGAAGCGCGCCAGAAGCCTCTCAAATTCCGCCTTGGCCCTGATTGTCGCGGACTGGTCGCGGTCAATCGCCCCTATCTGATTGTAATAACACATCCCTATCTGGTAAATGGCATACGGAACATTTTCATTGGTGGGATGAAAAGTGAGGAAGTCTGCGTATTCGGCTTCCGCTTCCATGTATTTTTTCTGGTTAAAAAATGAATCCGCTATGCCGATTCTGGCTAAAATCGCCATTTCGTGCAGGGGATATTCCTCTTTAACTCGGGTAAAGTATGAACGTGCCCTTTCATGTCTTCCCCTGTCGAATTCACGCACCCCGGCGGAATAAAGCCCTTCCGGCGTGTGACTGACTCTCGGCTTGCCGCTCCCGAATAAATTGGGAAAGGAAATCTGGCAGCCGGCAAGAAAAACCACCAGCAACATACACGCTATTGTCCGGGCATTGAAAACCTGACGAAATCTTTTCAGAAACATCACAATTCCTTTTTTGCAAAACTTTGGCACTCTCAACCTTTTAGCGCAACACTTGTCGGTATACATCACAAGGTTTTTCCCAGTTCAAGATTTTTCTCGGTCTCCCATTTAACATATTCTGGACTTTTTTAATCTCGCGGCGGCTAAC
>DSAV01000258.1 GCA_011046295.1 Deltaproteobacteria bacterium
CTTAGCCTGGGGACTCATATAAAAACCTCCGTTTCCGATTCTCTTCTCGGTAACATCGGTTTTTGAGGCAACGAACCTCTTTTATCAACCCCTTCGGTAACATTTTATTTGAGGCAATTCGCACCTGTTTTTTCTATTGAATATTTTATTATTATTGTGTAATCTGTGACAAAATATAGTTTTTGAGTCAGCCGGTTTTAAAATATTTGCGAAGCAGATTGCAACGCAAGGAGGGCGTTTTATGAAAGTCTTTTGTCGGATATTTATTTTTCTCTTGATAAGTATGTTCTTATTTGGATGCGCCAAAAAAGAAGGTCTTGTGGAAGGAACGGTTGTGGACGGTCAAAACGAGCCATTATCGGGAGTAACCGTTATTTTTAACCCTGTTTCTCCGGCTCCGGGGGCAGCGCTGCCGCAAGCCAGAACAAATGCTAACGGAACATTCAAAATCGCCGGACTCGCACCTGGTTCCGAATTCATCATTACTTTGGAATCCGATACATGGACAACACTGGCGACAAGAAAAATCAAGACGCCGAGCGGAGGAAAAGCACTTACCCTGGACACTCCGATAGCCGTCCGTTTTCAATTATTGGCCAACGGCACTGTTGCCGATACGAAAACCGGTTTGCAGTGGCTTATTTACGCGGCAACAGACATAAGCGCCGGCAATGTGATAAATACGGTGAAAAAACTTGACACGGGCGGTTATAACGACTGGCGCCTGCCCACAAAAACGGAAATCCAGAGTTTGCGGGATCCGACAACCTCTGCCTACACGGAAGAACCAAAAATATCCTTAAACGCCTGCTGTGTGTGGACAGCCGAAATAAATTCAGACATAATTGAATGGGACTTTTTCATTGACGACGGCAATGATTTGTGGAAATCAAGCCAAATGCCGGTGAATGACAGAGTCGTGGTAGTAAGAACTTTCGGCGCTCCTCCTGCAGCGCAGGCAGCTACCATAGTGGTTCCCTCATCACCTACATCACCCTAGCCAAACACTCTAGGGCATGCACATCTGAACTTGCCTGCTGACCTATACCCCAACGCTCCCGGCGCTTTCTCGCCGGGAGCGCACAAAAATTATATTATTCGTTATCTGGATATAAAAGCAACGCGAGCGGAAAATAATCTGTAAGAGAAAAATCAATTCAGCCTGTCTACTTTGATGCTGCCCTTTTGTTTTTGAAAAGATATTTAATGTCATCTTGCAGAAGATACCAGATAATCACCAAGTCAATTCCTATACTGACAACAGTTAGTAAAACCGTACCTGATGTTATTTCTTCTCCAGGAAGCTTTAAAGAGATGAGATTAAGCGGTATTGCTATCGCGCATATAACAATGGCAAGCTTTCTCCCCCAATCAATTAACACGAACAGGCCATAACAGGCAACAAACGAGACAACACTGAGAAACAAAGTTACGGCTGCCATTAATGTTAGCCACTCCGGCATTATTAAACCCGGCGCGAATAATATAATAATACTTATTAAGAAGGCCAGCAACCCGTTCACAACACCGAAATATATAGCAGTAAGTGTTATTCCCGGCGGTTTTGTCTGTTTTGCTCGATTTTCAATTTGATTTATCACTTACTAATTTCCGTTTTTAGGCTTGTTCATATTTACGCGATGGGTAATACGTATTCTCATGACATAACTGGTCGGGGCGGCAGGATTTGAACCTGCGACATCCTGCTCCCAAAGCAGGCGCGCTACCAGGCTGCGCTACGCCCCGTCATTATTTTTTTTCTAATTCTATTTTCAGTCCTTTTCTGAGCAGAGCAAACGCCTGTCCCCGGTGGCTTATTTCATTCTTGATTTCCGGCGGCAGTTCGGCCGCCGTCATCTGCAAATCAGGCACCATAAATATCGGGTCATAACCGAACCCGTTTTCCCCGCGCGGCGCGTCAACAATTACGCCTCGCCAGGATGCTTCATAATGCTTATATTTCCCATCCGGATCACACAACACCAGCGCGCAGAAGAAAGACGCTTTTCTTTTCTGGGGAGGAATGCCCTTTAATTTTACCAGCAACTTGCGGTTATTGTCATCATCAGTGGCGTTTATTCCGGCATAACGCGCGGACTTTATACCTGGCTCGCCCCCTAGTATGTCCACCTGCAAACCGGAATCATCAGCCAGTACTTTTTCTTTTGTGAATACGGATATTGTCCGGGCTTTTTTCAGCGCGTTTTCCAGAAAAGTAGCGCCGTCTTCGACAATTTCCGGCACATTATCATAATCGCTCAAAGAAAAGAGCTCAACATCAATGCCCTGCAGCATTTCTTTTACTTCTTTTACCTTTCCTTTGTTTCGCGTGGCGAATACAATTTTCATCAGCGTAATTCACCGATAATTTCTTTTTGCTTATCAATCAGCGAAGCTATGCCTTTTTCCGCCAATCCGGCCATGCCCTCCATTTGTTCTTTAGTGAAGGGAAAACGCTCGGCGGTACCCTGAACTTCGACAAACAGTCCGGAGCCGGTCATAACATAATTCATATCGACATCGGCTCTGGCATCCTCTTCGTATTCCAAATCCAGCAGTATTTGCCCATCAATAATTCCCACACTAATGGCCGAAACAAAGTCTCCTGCGGGAATTCTGTCAATCACTCCTTCCCGCTTTAATTTCTTGAACAATTCAACCAGCGCGACAAATCCTCCGGTTATGGAAGCAGTCCTGGTTCCGCCATCTGCCTGAATGACATCGCAGTCCACATAAATCGTTTTCTCGCCGAAAGAAGACATATCACAAACGGCGCGCAATGACCTGCCGATTAATCTTTGGATTTCGTGCGTCCTTCCGCCAACTCTTCCCCGCGTGGATTCTCTGGGCGTTCTCGTCTGTGTGGAAGCAGGCAGCATTGAATATTCCGCCGTAATCCATCCTTGTCCGGTATTCTTCAGGAAAGGTGCGGGTTTGTCTTCCAAAGAAGCCGAACAGAGAACCTTTGTGTTTCCGAACTCGACCAGTGCAGAACCGGCGGCGCTTTTCAGATAATTTACCCTTATACTGATAGGTCTGAGTTCATCGTATTTTCTGCCTGAAACTCTTTCTACCATCGGTCACCTGAAATACGTAATAATGCTTTTTGACAAAGCTTGGGCAATTTCCGCCTGTGATTTTGATGACAGCAACTTCCTTCTGTCGGCGCGATTGGAGCCGAAACCGATTTCTACAACCAAAGCCGGAGTGTGCAACCCATCGAACATCGGCAATTCGGCTTCTCTGAGCCCTCTGCCTTTACGGGGAAATATCGCATCAAGGTTTCTTTGAATAAGATGAGACATTTTTACGGATTCATTAAGACTTCTTATTTTTCGCTGATCGGAGTTTTTTAAATCCTCACCAAAACCCGGATAATACAGTTCAAAGCCGGAGGCATTTCTTCCAAATCCGGAATTGATGTGAATAATCAACACGAAATCAGCTTTAACTTCATTTGCAATTTTTTTCCGGCTTTCCTTTGATAAATCCGAGTCATCATCCCTTGTTAAAACAGTTTTTATATTACTTTCCTTGGATAGTTCTTCTTTAATGGCCAGCGCCAATTCCAGAGTTATATCTTTTTCACTGATTTTTTCAGTTATTTTAACGCCTTTATCGCTACCACCATGCGCGGCATCAATAACCAGCGTATATTTTTTATCCGCCGCCTCCAACGAGCTTACGTGACAGATAAAAAAAACAAGCGCCAAAGGCGCGACGATCATTATTAATTTTTTTATCTTACGAATCATAAATTCACCTGATTAAATTTTGCATGCTTATAGCAGAGTAATAAGGTTTGTCAATAAGCAAAGTGAATTAGCCAGCCTAATGTTTCTATTTCTTCAGACGCTCAACGGATTTGACAAACTTCAATTTTCTTATAGTCGCCAATATCTGGCTGAGTTGTTTCAAGCCGCTTACATCAATTATGAAATTACAGCTGGCAAGCATCTCCGTCGTATCAACCACAGCATGTCTTATATTTACGTCAAAAGAAGAAATAACAGAGCTAACCTCTGTCAAAACTCCTTTTTTGTCATCGCAAACAACCTTGATATGTGCGGGATAAGCATTTTTCTCGCTCATGTTCCAGTCGACATCAACAATTCTATCCGCGTCCAGCCTCTCAAGATGAACACAGCTGTTTGCATGAACGGTAATGCCTCTTCCACGTGAAATATAACCGGATATATCATCCCCCGGAATAGGATTGCAGCATTTGGCAAATTTAACCATCACATTGTCAATTCCCGGCAGAACTATGCCCAGTGAAGGGTCAGCAGTGGTCTTTTTCTTTTTTGCCGGCTGGCTCACCTGCTCTGATATTTCCGCTGATTCCACAGCCAGAAAATGATTAACTATTTGCCTCGGCGAAACCCTGCCGAAACCAACCTGAGATATCAAATCTTCCAGATTGTTTACGGAATATTCCTTGAAGATTTTTTTTATTTCGTCGGATTTAACGTAACTTGCAAACTTCAAATTATGCCTTTTGAATTCCTTTTCCAGCAAATCACGTCCCAGAGCCAGACTGCTTTTTTTCTCTTCCGTGTTAATCCAGTTTCTGATTTTAGAAATGGCTCTGCTTGTCACAACATATTTGAGCCAATCCTTGCTGGGATGATGGCCCGCCTGCGTTATTATTTCCACCCGGTCGCCGTTTTGTAATTTGTACTTTAATGGAACTATATTTCTATTGACTTTCGCACCTATGCACTGATGTCCGATATCCGTATGAATACTATAGGCGAAATCGATAGGAGTGGCGCCTTTGGGAAAGGACTTTACGTCCCCGTGCGGCGTGAAAACATAAACCTCTTCCGGAAACAGTGCCAGCTTCAAATTGGACATGAATGCTTTTGGATTTTTTATATCCTGTTGAAATTCTAGCACTTCTCTCAGTCTTTTTATCTGGTTTTCTTCATCATCCTTATAAGCACGTCCTTCTTTATAGCGCCAGTGGGCGGCAATGCCCTTTTCCGCCCATTCGTGCATCGCCCTTGTACGGATTTGCACCTCCAGTCTTTCGCCGTAGGGACCGATGACCGTAGTGTGCAATGATTGATAATTATTGGCTTTGGGCATCGCGATATAATCCTTGAATCTTCCGGGAACAGGCTTCCACAGAGAATGCACGACGCTGAGAGTTTCGTAACAGCTTTTTTCCTGATCCGATTTAAGGATAATGCGAAAGGCGATTAAATCATAAACCTCGTCAAAATTAAGATGCTGTTCATGCATTTTTTTATAAATTCCGTAAAGATGTTTCGCCCGTCCTTCGACTACGCCCTCAATGCCAAACTTCCTGAGTTCGTCGGATATAACTTTTTTCACTTCTTCAGTGTACTTGTTACGCGATTCATTCGATTTAACCACGCGCATGGACAGTTCATTATAAGCGTCAGGGGAAAGATATTGAAAAGACAAATCCTCTAATTCCGTTTTCATCCAATTGATTCCCAGCCTGTTGGCGAGGGGCGCGTAAACATCTATGGTTTCACGGGCTATGTAAACTCTCTTTTCCGGAGGATGATACTGCAATGTTCTCATATTGTGAATACGGTCAGCCAAACGTACTAGCAAAATACGTATATCATTGGACATCGCCAAAATCATTTTGCGGAAATTCTCCGCCTGTCTTTCTTCCTGGGAGCGAAAGGAAATCCGGCTTAGCTTGGTCAACCCGTTGACCAAAAAGGCCACATCCTTACCGAATTCTTCTTCTACCTGCTGGGCGGTACTTAAAGTGTCTTCGACGGTGTCATGAAGCAATCCGCTGATAACCGTGGCCGCATCCATTTTCATACCCGCCAATATCCCCGCTACTTCCATCGGATGCGTCAGATAAGGCTCACCGGATAACCTTACCTGTCCCTGATGCACTGTAGCCGAAAAAACGTAGGCTTTCTTAATCATCTCCTGTTCTTCCGATGACAGGTAGGATTGTGTTTTATCAAGTATGTCTGTGATGCGCAGCATTATTAGTCCCGATTAAGCTGAATTGCTTAAACTAATTTTTTTCATTTAAAGCATGGCTGACGTATTTTTTTACTTCGTCGGTTATTTTGTCTATATCAATTAATTTATTTTCCGCGGTTTTCCTGACTTTAAGTTCCACCTTATTTTGAACCAGATTCTTTTGACCGACGACCATACGCAATGGAATTCCGATTAAATCCGCATCATTGAACTTGACGCCGGCTCTTTCGTCACGGTCATCGAAAATAACTTCCACTTTCTCGGCCAGCATTTGCCGGTAAATCTTTTCTGCCGCGTCGGAAATGTTTTTATCATTTATGTTTACCGGCGTGATAATTACATGAAAAGGCGCCAACGGCACGGGCCAAATAATCCCATATTCATCATAATTTTGCTCGATACAGGCGGCGACTGTTCTTCCAATACCTATCCCGTAACAGCCCATTATCATGGTTTTTTCCTGGCCGTCTTTATCCAGGTAAACCGCCTTCATCGTCTTGCTGTATTTTGTGCCCAGCTTGAATACATGCCCAACTTCTATCCCCCGGGCAAAGTTAATCTTACCGCCGCAGCGCGGACAATTGTCATTTTTTTCCACAATGCGCAAATCGGCAAACACTTTTACTTCAAAATCCCTGTCAAGGTTCACATTCTTCAGATGGTAATCTTCCTTATTCGCGCCGGTGACAAAATTTGTCATATTCATAATTGAATAATCCGCAATAACTCTTACCTTAATATTTACGGCCCCGGCGAAACCCCGCGGCGCGCCGGTGGCTTTCGCAATCATCTCATCGTCGGCCAGCTCCAGTTCGTCCGCTTCCAGATGGTTTTTCACCTTAACTTCATTGACTTCATGATCACCACGAATTAAAACAGCGCACGGCTTCCCATCAGCGTTAAATATCAATGTCTTAACGATATTTTCCGGTTTAACATTGAGAAATGCGCTGACTTCTTCTATTGTGCGCATGTTGGGCGTATGCACTTCTTCCATGGGCAGCATACTTTTTGCAGTGATTTCCTTTTTTCCCGGAGATACGACTTCCGCTTTTTCCAGATTTGCCGCGTAAGAACACTTTTCGCAGAAAACCATCGCGTCTTCACCGGTTTCAGCCATGACCATAAACTCGTGTGAATATTTACCGCCGATGCTTCCGGAATCCGCCTCCACCGGACGAAAACGCAAACCACAGCGACGAAATATGTTATTGTAAGCCGTAAACATTTTTTCATAACTTTTTTGAGCGCCTGCTTCATCCGCGTCAAAACTGTACGCATCTTTCATACTGAATTCGCGGCAGCGCATTACACCGAAGCGCGGGCGCACTTCATCGCGAAATTTCGTCTGAATCTGGTAGAGATTTAGTGGCAGTTGACGGTATGTTTTTACATCATTTCGCACGAGATCCGTGATTACTTCTTCATGGGTCGGTCCCAGGCAATACTCCCTTTCATGCCGGTCGCGTAGTCTCAGAAGTTCTTTCCCGTAATGCTCCCAGCGGCCGGATTCCTGCCAAAGCTCCGCTGGCTGCACCATCGGCATATAAACCTCCTGTGCGCCCGCTTTATTCATTTCTTCGCGTACAATCTGTTCCACCTTGCGAATTACGCGATAACCCATGGGCAGGTATGAATAAATACCGCTGGTTAATTTTCTAATCATCCCCGCCTTGATCATCAACTGATGGCTTATCACCTCTGCGTCGGAAGGGATTTCCCTTACCGTGGGCAAGTGCATCTGGGAGTAACGCATTAATCCTCCTTCTTCCGTTCAAACATCGTATTAATTTCCGCCAGCAATACCGGCACAAAATCTTTTTCTTTAACTCTTTTTATCGCTTTGCCTTTTTTAAACAGCATCCCTGATCCCCTGCCTCCGGCAATACCGATGTCCGCTTCTGCGGCCTCACCAGGCCCGTTAACCACGCAGCCCATTAGAGCAATTTTCAGATAGTTTTTCTCTCCGGCAAGAGCCTTCTGTACCTTCGCCGTTAATTGCATCAAATTAATTTCGCAGCGTCCGCATGTTGGACAGGAAACAATTTCCGGGCCGACCATTCTAACTTTCAATGATTTTAAAATTCCGTAAGCGATAGGAATTTCCCAAACCGGATTGCCTGTAACGGAAACACGTATTGTGTCGCCGATTCCTTCATAAAGAAGCGTTCCGATGCCCAAGGCTGATTTGACGGCTGCATCTACCAGCGTCCCGGCTTCCGTTACCCCCAGATGCAGGGGATAATCCGTACAGGCGGCAATTTTGCGATACGCTTCAATCATGGTCGGAACGTCCGATGATTTCAACGATAGCTTAACGGCTTCAAAGCCTTCATCCTCAATAATAGAGATATTTTTCAGCGCGCTTTCCACCAGAGCTTCTGCTGTTGCTCCTTCGTACTTGCGCGCCACATCCTTTTGCAGAGAACCTGAATTTATTCCCAGCCTGATAACTACCTCCCGCTCCT
Source organism: Deltaproteobacteria bacterium (assembly GCA_011046295.1). GTDB lineage: Bacteria > Desulfobacterota > Syntrophia > Syntrophales > Smithellaceae > UBA4810. Next base: position 8,454 of record DSAV01000258.1, read on the forward strand.
TCGCCGCTTTTATAATCTCTTTAATTTCAGAGGCGGAAATATTACCGGGATTTATTCTGATCCCGTCCGCGCCGTTTTTAATGGCGGCCATCGCCAGACGGTGGTTAAAATGAACATCGGCAATCAGAGGAATTTTTATTTTCTTCTTAATTTCCGGTATCGCACGTGCGGCGGTCGCATCAGGAATGGCAACGCGGATAATTTCACACCCGGCTTTGGTTAGCCTATGTATTTGCGCCACCGTTGATTTAACATCGCTCGTGTCCGTGTTCGCCATTGATTGCACGACCACAGGCGCGCCGCTTCCTATCGGCACTCCCCCCAGATTAATTTGTTTTGTTTTTCTTCTCTTAATTTCCTGTTCTTTCTTCACAAATGCATGCTTCCTCGCAACTTTTTTTAGTGCGAATTTATAACATGCTGATTAATCTTCAGCAATGACTAATTTCAGCAGCAAGACATTCAGAAAAAATTTATTGAACAAAGCGAAAGATTTACCAGCCAATTATTTTATCTTTCTAAAAGCTGCCGGGCGAAATTATTTACCCAGCCAGCAGTGCAGGCATAACTGATTCGCAGGAAGTCCGATGGCGGAAATCATGTCATCAATTGTTATATACTGGAGCGAAGTCACATCAAGATCGCGCCGAATCCAATCAATCATCCGGGCGTAATTTGAAGAACCGGAATCTAAATAGGTCTCGACATTTTGCGCTTCCTTGCCTTCCAGCGAACGGATTGCTTTTCGTCCGGCCAGTTCTGCGGTTGTTCTTGTGGAGGATGAATAGATGCACGGGAACATTAACGGTGGGCAAGCGGAACGAATGTGAATTTCTTTGGCTCCATTTTCCCATAATTTCTTTATCGTGTAATTTTTCAATTGCGTTCCGCGAACTATGGAGTCATCACAAATAATCATGCGGCTTCCCTTGATGACATCTCGTATCGCAATGAGTTTCATGGTGGCCACAAGGTCTCTTATTTCCTGTGCCGGCGGAGTATAGCTGCGGCCATAGCCGGGCGTGTATTTAACCAGGGGTCGCCGGTAGGGAATGCCTGATTCCATGGCGTATCCGATGGCATGCCCCACTCCGGAATCAGGAACACCGGAAACAAAATCAGCTTCCACGTTATCACGCCGCGCCAGATAACGTCCGCAGCGTTCTCTGGTGCTTTCCACCGCAATGCCTTCATACATTGAAGAAGGCGAACCGGTATAAATCCAAAGAAAGGCGCATATTTTCTTTTCGGTGCCTTCGGGCTTCATTTGCTTTACGCCGCCGGGCGACAATAAAACAATTTCTCCAGGACCTAAAAAACTCGCCGACTCATAGCCGAGATTTTCAAAAGCGCTTACCTCCGTGGCTACAACGTATGATTTATTTTTTTTATCTTTGCTTTCCCCCATGGCCAGAGGAAATCTCCCCAGCTTGTCTCTGGCTGCGTAAATTCCTTCTTCCGTCATTATCAGCGCGCAAAGAGAGCCTTCAATTGCCGCGCGCATGGAAGCAATGCCTTCAACGATATTATCGCCGCGGTTAATCAAATACGCGGCAATCTCCGCGTTGTTGACGGTACCTCCTGATGACTCGCCAAAAGACGCGCCATCATTAAGGAGATCGTTGACCAGTTTTGTTTTGTTGGTAATCAGTCCGGACACGGCGAGGGCGTAAACGCCGAACTTAGAACGGAATATCAAAGGCTGTGGCGTCTCGTCGTCTATGGCGCCGATACCGAAGTTGCCTTCCATTCTTTTGTAATCATCAATAAAACGGGATTTGAATTGAGCCTGAGATATACTGTGAATAGCTTTTTCAAAACCTTTTGGCCCCCATATGGCCATTCCACCATTTTCCGTTCCGAGGTGAGAATGATAGTCCGTGCCGTAAAAAAGGGTCTGCACGCAATCAGTTGTCGATACTACTCCAAAAAGACCGCCCATTTTCTTTTAGCCTCACCCTGACTTAATGCCCGAATTTTTCACGCGTTTTATTTCTTCTTCGCTATTTTTCCTGGAATTGGCGCAAGAGCAAAGAACCGGATCATTATAGTCAAATCTCTTATCTCTTGTGGTTATTGTTGTTACGCGCAGTTACGTTGTACTTTTCCAGTAATTTTTGATGGACATTATCCGGCACCAACGCCTTTACTGAACCTCCCAAGCTTACCACTTCCTTTATAATCCTGGAGCTTGTATAGAACCATTTAAATCCGCTCATGAGAAAGACAGTTTCAATTTCTCTTGTCTGCCGTCTGTTCATCAGCGCCATCTGAAATTCATACTCGAAATCGGAAAGCGCGCGCATTCCGCGCAGGATGATATTTGCCCCGGAAGTTTTCAGGTAATCCACGAGCAGCCCTGCATGACAATCCACCGTAACACCTTTTATTTCACGCAACGCATCCTGAATCATTTCCATTCTTTCTTCTACTGTAAACAAAGCTGCTTTATCGGGATTATAGGCGACAAGAACAATGATATTGTCAAAAATCCTGATTCCCCTTTTTATAATGTCAATATGGCCGTTCGTGATTGGGTCAAAAGTACCCGGGTAGATTGCTGTCTTGCTCATAAACTTATCCTGTGTCATTCCCACTCCTCTTAAAAAAAGTCAAAGCGTTTTCGCCGTATTTTCTTTGCTGAACCTGATAAATGTTATCAGGTAAAAATTCAATATATTTTTCATTGATAGAATGTTGAATAACAATAATACTTTCTTCGGAAAGCGCTTTGTATTTCCCCAGGCAATTGAGCGTGGTTGCTACCAGCCCCCGGTTATACGGCGGATCGGCAAACACAAAATCCGCGCGGCATTTTTCTTGAGCAAGCTCTTTTAAGCCTATTTTGACATCTGCGGCAATAACGAAACATTTCGTCTCTAAAGATAAAGACCGCAAATTCTTTTTAATTATATCTGCAAGTTTTTTATTTTTTTCCACCAGATAAACCTGCCGTGCTCCCCGGCTTGCCGCCTCCAAGCCCACGCCGCCGGAACCGGCAAAAAGGTCGATAAATATTGTTTTTTCAACCGGACCGAGTAAATTAAAAATGGTTTCTCTTAAAAAATCAGAAGTCGGTCTTTCTTTTATGCCCGGAGGAAAGTAATAAGCCCTGCCTCCCAGATCACCTCCTGTAATACGCATAATATCGGATACTCGTTAACAAATATTTCAGATGCCTTGGTCGATTTCCTTTGCGCGCAATTTTCTTTCCCTCGAGTTCTGATGCTTCTGCCTGCTGAATCTGAACATCCACCAGATTGGTCCGGAAATCGCGTAACTGAACATGGCCACAAATGCCATGACAACCGGCTGTGCCAGCACTATTATCAGCGCCAAAACCAAAAGAAAAAAAGTCATAAAAGGCTTGCGGGCAAAAAGCCCCAAATCCTTAAAGCTGTAATATTTAATGTTACTGACCATCAAAACAGAAAGAAGCGGGACAAAAACAAGCATGGAGGGATCATGAAGCTTACCTTGTACGCCGGCAACCTGGTCGAAAAAAAGCACCGTTGTAGCCACAACTGCGGCCGCTGCCGGTATGGGCAACCCGTTGAATACCCTGCTTTCCACAATGCCTGTTTGAATGTTGTAGCGGGCCAGGCGCAAAGCGCCGCAGAGAACGAATAGAAACGCGGCCAACCATCCCCATTTGCCGTAAAAAGACATCGCCCAGTTGTAGGCTAAAATAGCCGGCGCCAGGCCAAAGGCAATAACATCGGAAAGCGAATCATACTCCGCCCCGAATTTACTGGCGGTATTGGTAAACCGGGCGATACGTCCATCCAAGCCGTCGAATACGGCAGCGCCTAAAATGGCAACAGCTGCAAGGAAAAAATCATCTTTCAGTGAAGCGATAATAGAAAAAAAACCGCAAAAAAGGCCTGCCGTGGTAATCAGGTTGGGCAGAACATAGATGCCTCTTCTTATGCGTATTTTTTTAAGGCGGTTTTCCTGCTTCTTCATTTAAGATAACCCAGCGGTGTCCGGCCGGCTTTTACTTTTTGCTTCAGAGCCACGACAATACGCGTATCCTGCGGCAAATAAATATCGACGCGTGAGCCAAAACAAATTATGCCAAAACGTTCACCCGTATTGATTGACATGCCCTTGTTCACCCAGCAGACTATCCTACGGGCAATAAGGCCGGCAATTTGCACCACCCAGATTTCACGTTCATCTTCACAGCGAATCATAACTTCATTGCGCTCATTATCCTCGGAAGCCTTATCCAGATTGGCAGCTATAAATTTACCCTCATGATAATTAATCGCTTCGATTTTCCCGCTGCACGGAGCACGGTTAACATGAACATCGAAAATATTCATGAAGATGCTTATCTTTTTAAATTTACCGGAGAAGCTGCCTTTGACTTCAATGTCTTCTATTTTAATAACTTTGCCGTCCGCGGGAGAAATCAGGATTTTTTCCTCTTGAGGGAAATGCCTTTCCGGGTTGCGGAAAAACCAGATAATAAAAAGAGTGAAGAGGGACAGCAGCAATGTCAGCCAGACTATGTCCAAAAAAGCCACAAAAATGGTGACGACCAGTGAAAAAATAATGAAGGGGTAGCCTTCATGAGCGATAATACTTGCGTGTTTCATTGAATATTACATTTCTCCTTAAAGGGAGATAACCTTGATATATTAATTAAATGCGCTTGTCAATAAATCTTTAATCTACTATATTGCAAGAGTTCATAGAACATTGGTTTCTCAGCGCCTTACAAAATTAATTTATCCGGTAAAAAACCGGTGTCTTTTTGTGCCGGTTGAAGTTAATTTTCTTGACACGTTTTATGCTCCCCCATATACTCGTAACGTCATAAAGTTTATCAAATTTGCTGGAATTTGGATATCAGTATCAAAAAAAAGAGTATGTTCGAAAATAAATTTGTTTCACCGGAAAAGATGCTTGCCAACATTGAACCGGGCATGAGCATTTTTATCGGCACCGGAATGGCCGAACCACGCACGCTGGTTAAACACCTGATGGAATCAAACGCGTCCAATTTGCAGGACCTGGAACTCATCCAACTGGTAAGTCTCGGGGACACTGTCGCCATTGACGAACGCTACGCGCGCAAGTTTCGTCTTAAAACTTTTTTTTCCGGCTGGCTAGCGTCAGAAGCCATCACCCAGGGACGCGTGGACCTCATACCCAGCAGATTCTCGCGCATACCGTGGCTTTTTAAAACCGGCGCCATTCACATCGATGTAGCTTTTATTCAGATTACGCCTTTCGGTGATGACGGCTACGCTTACCTGGCGGGGGTGGATGTGGAAAGACAGGCAATGGAATCCGCCAAAATTGTCGTGGGGGAAATAAGTAATAAAGCCCCCCGGACAATGGGAGACACTCTCGTGCACATTTCCGAGTTTCACTATTTGGTCGAAGCCACGGAGGAACCTATTTATGTGGCACGCTGGCCACTGGACGAATTGTTCATTAAAATCGCCCAGAATATCGCATCCGTAGTGGAAGATGGCAGTTGCATTTCCTATGGTATTGGTCCTCTTTATGAAGCCCTGGCCAAAACCTTGAACTCAAAGAAAAATCTCGGCGTGCATTCGCCGTTTTTCACCGATGCCCTGATGGACCTGGTAAAGAGCGGCGCCGTGACTAACCGTTACAAGAGGGTCTTTCGCGGTAAATGCGCGGCTTCTTACATCATCGGCACAAAAGAACTTATGTCCTGGCTTGATTTAAATCCCCTGGTTGAATTTCAGTCACAGGACTACATCATGGATCCCCAGACAATCGGACTTAACGATCACATGACGGCAATTCTTCCAGCGCGCAAGGTTGACCTTACCGGCAATGTAGCCCTGCACACAGGCAGGGGCAATGTTACCGCGGGACCGGGCAACGTTCAGGAGCTTTTCATGGGCAGTGCTCTTTCCAGCAATGGGCGTACGATTTTCGCCCTGCCCAGCCGTAATCGTAAAAGTGAACCCAATATACTCATATCAGTGGACAAATATCCTTTTCAATTTACCAATCTTGAATCGATGGATATCGTTGTAACCGAATTCGGCGTGGCTTACCTTATGGGGAAAACTCTCCGTGAACGCGCGCAGGCTCTTATTGAGCTTGCTCATCCGGATGACCGCGAAGCACTGGTCAGGCAGGCTAAAGAAAAGAAAATGATTTACCATGACCAGATATATTTCGCCCAGTCCGGACATCTTTATCCGCATAAAATTGCCTGTGCTCACACATTCAAGGAAAACCTCACGGTCCGTTTCCGCGCCATTAAACCGTCCGATGAAGAAGAAATGCGCAGGTTGTTCTACCGCTTTTCCGACCAGGCGGTGTATTACCGTTACTTCAGCCCGATTAAGGCCATGCCCCACAATAAAATGCAGGAATATGTAAATATCGATTACCATTTAACCATGTCAGTTGTCGGAGTGATTAATGAATCAGGGGGCGAACAAATTATTGCCGAAGGCCGCTACGCGCGCCAACAGGACGAAAGTTATGCGGATACGGCTTTTATTATTGATGAAGAATACCAGGGGGTGGGTATCGCGTCATATCTTTTTGAAATTTTGATTCGCCTGGCCAGGGAAGAAGGAATCGCCGGATTCAAAGCCGATGTACTGGCCAGCAACGAAGCAATGCTCAAAGTTTATGAAAAATCTCCTTTCCCTGTAAAGAAAGTTTTGTCCAATAATATCTTTCATGTAACTATACCTTTCCAAACATCTTAATTTGAATGCCCGCCGCCGTTTATTGACTCTTGTGGTCTTGGTCTATATAATATTTAAATGTTATCGATAAACAGGCTGTCAATCAATGCTAAAATTTAAACCGTCAATTATCTGGGGAGTTTTTGTTTTTTTCACTTTTCTGGTTCTTCTGGCTGTCCGCCTGGAACTTTTCACAGACAATTCCCAGCAAAGGTCTTTCATCCCTTCTCCGTTATCAATACACAGGTCCGCTGAAACAACATGGATGAACATATATCAGAAAAACAGGAAAATAGGTGTTATTCAGAGGGAATTTATCGGCCTGGAAACCGGAGGGTTTCAAACAAAGGAAAATATAACAATGCAAATCAATACACTGGGCACCACACAGCTTCTGCACATAGAGAACGAAACCTATTTAAATGAAGACATGAGCCTTTCATCTTTTGAGTTTAATCTGGGTTCAAGCCTGTTTCGCTTTAACGCCCGTGGCCTGGTTACCGGGGACAAGCTTGTTGTTCTATCGGGAATACCTTCGTCACAGCACAGAAGTGAAATACCCATTGAAGACATACCCTTTATCAGTGGAAATATTTACGAGGCTGCTTTTGTTTTTGGACTGGAAAAAGATTCAGCGCGCGACTTTAACATTTTCGACCCTTCCACTTTAGGTATCCGCTCCGTCAAAGTTTTCAGAGAAGCGGACGAAGTTATCCCGATAATGGGCAGGCGTGTTCTGACGCAGAAATTCTGTGTGGATTTCATGGGAATAAAGAACTGCGCCTGGCTGAGCACTGACGGGGAAGTGTTAAAGGAAACAGGTTTTATGGGTTTGTCCATGGAAAAAGTAAGCGCGGAAAAAGCCAAAGAGGGCATCAGTGTGGACGCCAGCGTCGATTTTGCCCGCCTTGCTTCCATTCCATCCAATACGCGGCTTGACCGCCCTGAAAAACTGACCCAATTAAAAATTAAAATTGACGGCATAAGCGAACAGCATTTTGCGTTGCACGGCGGACGGCAACGTTTCAGTGAAGGAATCCTTACTGTTACCAAGGAAAAATTGCCGCCGGATGAATCCGTCCAGGAGGCGTCCGGCGCTATAAAACATTTTTTGCTCTCTTCGCCACTGGTCCAGTCAGACCATGCGCTAATAAAAGCGCAGGCAAATAAAATAATCCATCCCGGCGATACCCCTCGACAAAAAATGCAGAAGGTTGTTGCCTGGGTTTATAAAAACATTGAAAAAATACCAGTAATATCAGTCCCCAACGCTTTGGAAGTTCTGCGCAACAAGGTCGGCGACTGCAATGAACACGCGGTTTTAACGGCGGCGTTGCTGCGGGCGGCCGGAATCCCCGCGCAAATTGAAACCGGTCTTGTTTATCAGGACGGCCGTTTTTATTATCATGCCTGGAACACGGCTTATGCAGGAAAATGGGTTTCCGCCGATTCCGTTTTCAATCAAATTCCCGCCGATGTAACTCATCTGCGCCTCGTCCGCGGTGAAGGTTCCGAACAACTTGATCTGCTGGGGGTGATCGGCCGAATAGAATTGGAGGTTCTTTCCACCAAATATGATTGATTTAATAAACTTAACCAAGGATTTCAAAACGACGCTCGCCATTAATAACCTTACCCTGCGCGTTCGTGCCGGAGAAATTTACGGTTTTATCGGCCCCAATGGCGCGGGAAAAACCACTACCATTCGCATGATGGGCGGCATTATTGAGCCCACTTCCGGCAGTATTATTATCGGCGGTATCGACATGAAAAAAAATCCTGTTGCCGCGAAAAAGATTATCGGTTTCGTGCCGGATAGACCGTTTCTTTACGAAAAACTTACCGGGATGGAATTTCTTAAATTTATTTCCGATTTATATGAGGTTGAATCATCCGGCATGGCGCGCCGGGCGCAGGAATTATTGACGCGGTTCGGCCTGTGGGACTGGGCTCATGAAATAATCGAAGCCTATTCACACGGCATGAAGCAAAGACTTATTATTGCCGCGGCACTGATGCATGAACCTAAAGTTCTGGTTATTGACGAACCCATGGTTGGCCTTGATCCGGCGGCCGTGCGCATGGTCAAGGATATTTTAAAAGATCTCGCCGCGCAGAATGTCACTGTGTTTGTTTCCACCCACACATTGAGCATTGCCGAGGATTTATGCGACACAATAGGCGTCATCCATAAGGGAACCCTGCTCGCGCAGGGAACTTTGGCCGAGCTAAATTCCGCCGCTCAGACAGGCCAGGCGAGGCTGGAAGAAGTCTTTTTAACTTTAGTGCAAGAAATGTAGCTATGCGAAACGACCTGCTGACACTATTGAGGCCGCGTCTGCTGTCCGTATTCAAAAGCCTGAAACCTTCCAAAACCGGAAAATCATGGGCAAAAGTTTTCATTTTTTCTTTCATCGGCCTGCTTTTCTGGTCAGGTTCCTTTTTCATTTTTTTCCGCGTACTCACTTATTTTCAGAGCGTTGAGGATTTCGGAAATATTCTGGCCCTAAAGCTTCTTTCGATGATGATGATAATATTCTTCGCTCTTCTGATCTTCAGCAGCATCATTAACAGCCTTTCGCAATTGTACCTGAGCCACGATCTGCCGCTGTTACATTCTTTGCCGGTAAGTTCAAAGGACATTTACCTTTCACGCTGGTTTAGCGGCACACTTGACTCTTCCTGGATGGTTGTCGCGTTCAGCTTGCCGGTTTTTCTTTCATACGGCATGATTTATTCCGTCGGTATTGGTTTTTATCTGGTTGCCTTCGCTGCGATAATCATTCTGTGCCTGATCGCCTCTTCTCTGAGCAGCGCTGTGGTTATGGCAGGCACGATCATTCTGCCCGCGGGAAAAATCCGTACACTGTTTGTAATTCTGGGAGTCGCGCTGGCGATTCTTCTGGTCGTTGTTTTAAGAATGATCAGGCCCGAACAACTGGTAAACCCGGAAACTTTCGCTTCTGTAGTAATATATATGAATTCCCTGCAGGCGCTAGACGAACCGTGGCTGCCCACAACCTGGCTTACCGACGCGGTAGGCTCCGCCCTGAACGGCAAGTGGAAACATTCTTTTTTCAACCTGGCGCTGGCCGCCAGCTTGTCCTTTACGTTAATTTATATCAACCAGATATTGGCCGGAGCTTTTTATTTTCGCGGATTTTCGCGCGCGCAAACAACAGCCAAACGGCTTTTCCAGCCGCTGAATTTCCGCGGGCGCAGCTGGGAAGGCCTGCTCAGTTTCCTTTCGCGCCCGGCAAGGGCTTTTGCCGTCAAGGAAATACGCACCTTTTTCCGTGATTCCACACAATGGCCGCAGCTTTTTTTAATCAGCGCCTTAATCATTATTTATCTGTATAATTTTTCCGTTTTGCCTCTGGATAAATCACCTGTGGGAACAATTTACATGCAGAATGTTTTTTCCTTTCTGAACATGGGACTTGCCGCTTTTGTTCTTTCCGCCATTGCCGCCCGTTTTGTTTATCCCGCCGTAAGCATAGAAGGAGAAGCCTTTTGGATAATCAAAGCCGCCCCGGTATCGGTTAAAACGTTCCTCTGGATAAAATTTTTCATATATTACATCCCTTTGTTAATTCTTTCGGAAATACTTATTGTCGCATCAAACATTCTGCTGGGAGTTACGCCATTCATCATGGTTTTATCCATTGTAACCATTTTTTTTCTGGTTCCCTCAATTGTTGCGCTGGCTTTGGGCATGGGCGCCATTTACCCTGATTTCAAATCGGAGAACCCGGCTATGGCCGTGACGAGTTTCGGCGGCCTTCTTTTCATGCTGCTGAGCTTCGGTCTGATTGCGCTGGTCATCATTCTGGAAGCGCGCCCCGTTTACCAGCTTTTTATGGCTGATCTTCATGGCAGAAATCTGTCAGTCATACAGATTTACCACACGATTTTCTCATTTTCTGCCGCCTTCCTTCTGTGCGCTGCTTCAGTTTACATCCCCCTTCGGCTTGCCGAGAAAAAACTACGGCGGCTATAGCAGCTTTCCTATTTAATATCAGCTTTGTTCGTCGCTATCCGAAGCGTAAAAACAATAATAGTAAAACGAAAATTGTCTTGATTTTACCGGCTGGATACGTTAAACATGCGCCCATTCAAAAGAAATTGACATTTTCTCATTAGCCGCAGGCACACGGAAAGGAGTTTTCATGGCAAAATATGATTCCAAATCCCTGAGAAATTTAGCAATAGTCGGCCACGGAGGAACCGGCAAAACTTCCCTTTGCGAATCCTTACTGTTCATATCCGGGAAAAATGAAAGGCTGGGCAGAGTAGATGACGCAACTTCCACCATGGACTATGAACCCGAAGAACAAAAAAGGCGCGTGTCCATCAGTTCCGCGGCTAATTTCATCGAATGGGAAAAACATAAAATCAATCTTATCGACGCTCCGGGAGATTCCAATTTTGCCTATGACATCTCTTGCTCCATGAGTGTTGTGGAAAACGCTATTGTCGTTATTGATGCTGTAAGCGGTGTCGAATTTCAGACACAAAAAGTCTGGGAACTCGCCGACGGTTTTAATCTTTCCCGCATCATATTCATCAATCGCATGGACCGTGAACGCGCCGATTTCGGCAAAGCGCTGGAAAGTATAAAAAGCAATTTCGACAAAAAAATTACTCCCGTCTGCCTTCCCATTGGGGCCGAAGACAAATTCAACGGCATCGTCGATTTAATAGGCAACAAGGCCTATATTTTCAGCGACGATAAAGGAACGGGCAAAGCCGCGGACATTCCCGCAGATATAAAGGAAATGGTAAAAACTTTCCGCAACACGATGGTGGAGGATATTGCCGAAACAGATGATGAACTAATGAACAAATACCTGGAAGCGGGCGAGCTTTCTACTGAGGAAATAAAAAAAGGTTTAAAAAAGGGTGTTTCTTCGGGAGAAATTATTCCCGTCGTTTGCGGCTCCGCTATAAAAGGCATTGGCGTGTCTTTCCTCGCGGATTTGATTGCGGACACATTGGCTTCTCCCGCGGAACGCGGCCCGGTAAAAGGCAAAAAGCCGGGAACGGACAGCGTGGAAGAAAGAAAACCGTCCGAAGAAGAACCTTTTTCCGCCATTGTCTTCAAAACTATTACTGATCCCTACGCTGGCAGATTGACTCTTTTCAGGGTATATTCCGGCACACTCAAACCGGATTCCAGCATTCATAATTCCACAAGAAAGATAAATGAGAAATTCGGCAATATCTTTTTCCCGGAGGGAAAAAACCAAAAACAGGCCCAGGAGCTGATTCCTGGAGATATCGCAGGCGTCGCCAAGTTAAAAGAAACGGTGACAGGAGACACTCTGAGCAGTGAAAAATCTCCCATCATTTTTGAAAAAGTCGCCGTGCCGCCGCCAATTATGTCTTTCGCCATAGAGCCGAAATCGCGGGGAGACGAAGACAAGATAGCTTCTTCTATTCACCGGTTGACGGAAGAAGACCCGACAATCGTGCTTTCACGCGATCCGCAGACAAAGGAAATGATTCTTTCCGGAATGGGACAGGTGCATATTGAAGTCAATATCGAAAAGATGAAAAGGAAATTCAGCGTGGAAGTAAACTTAAACAC
>DSAV01000085.1 GCA_011046295.1 Deltaproteobacteria bacterium
AAAGAATAGCTAAGAAAATTAAGGGCGCTCCCTTAATCACCTCATATATTTTTTTAAGGTTATTTATGAATAATTATTCATATAAGCAAATTAAAAAAGAAGTCATTACTGAAATATTAGGTTCATCAATATTGGATAGATTCAGGCCGAAACCTACATACCGCTTTAATTATGCTTACTACAAAGGAATTAAAGACGAGGCAAAGAAAAACATTATAAAACAGGTGCTGCTTGACATTTTAAATTCTGATAATCTTAAGCGTGAAAATCTCAAATACCGCGCCGCTTACGTTGCCAGTGATATTGGATTAGCAGAGGCAAAACCGATTGTTGAAAAGTTAGTGATGAACAAATCATTACATGGTCCATGTTTATTGCTGATTGAACGCGCACAGGAAAAGTTCAATATCTCCTGTAATTTATCTTATGATCAAATTAAAGAAATATTGATTACTCTTATTGGAGAAAAATATGGATCCGCATATTTTCTGGGTGGGTTTCCAGGCGGTTTCAAAGAGACTTATTATAATGCCGCGACAAATTTTGAAAAGAAAGAATTAATTAGAAAAGCATTAATGGAAGTATTAACCGATATGTCTAAATATACTCAGCGGCATCGTTGCTATGCTGCATATTTTGCAAGTCTTATAGGTTTAGCTGAAGCTAAACCTATTGTTGAAAAAATGGCGTTAGAAAAATCAATTACTAAAGATAAAGATAGTTTATATACTCTCAAACAAGCATTAAATAATTTCAAAGATTTAGAAGGAGAATAAAAATACATTATAAGAAGAAGAAAACAACAAAGTCATTTTAATTGTTGCATATTTATCAACTTCTTACGTCTAAACTTTCGTCAGCTTTGGAAAAGTCGCATCCAACGCACTGTTCCATTTGTCAACTATTGTTTTGATATTTTCCATTAATGCGGAGAGATCGCCATCAATAGTTACAGATTTTATTTTATCGCCCTGCGCGATGGCATTAACAACTTTCTGATCAGCATCGCTTACCACCTCGCCAAAGACAGTATGCTTACCGTCGAGCCACGGCGTGGGCACATGCGTGATAAAAAACTGGCTGCCGTTGGTGCCTGGGCCCGCGTTGGCCATGGATAACACGCCGGGTTTATTATGTTTTAGCTCCTTGACAAATTCATCCTGAAATTTGTATCCGGGGCCGCCACGGCCATCACCCGCGGGACAGCCACCCTGAATCATGAAATCGGGAATCACCCGGTGAAAATTTAAATTGTTATAAAAACCATGCTGCGCCAGATTGACGAAATTTCCCACAGTAACCGGCGTCTGTTCGGCAAAAAGCTTTAAGTTGATTGTTCCTTTGTTTGTTTCGATAATTGCTTTTAATTCATTTTTCATTTTAATCTCCTTCAAAAAGGTATGAGGTGAGCTTAAAGAATTCGCCTTTTAAAAATCTTAACATATATTTATTTTATAACCTTTTTTCAATTTTCCTGGATTCCGGCCTTCGCCGGAATGACAGAAAATGAATTTTGCCTCTAGTGGTGGAATAGACGCAGGCCGCAAAATGCCATGACAATGCCATATTTGTCGCAGGCATTGATGCTTTGCGCCCGCGGCTTTTCTGTCTTTTTATTTAACAGAGTTGTCGTATTCCGCGGACGCAAGCTTAACACAAACGGCCAGCACTTCAATCGCCTTTTCCAGTTCGTCAACAGGCGGCCGCGTCGGGGAAATCCGGATATTGGAATCTTTCGGGTCCCTGCCGAGAGGAAATGTCGCTCCTGTCGGAGTGACGGCAACGCCGGCTTCCTCGCATAGTTCAACCGCGCGTTTGGCAATCGGCTTTATCGTGTCCAGACTGATGAAATAACCGCCTTGGGGTTTGCTCCATGTAGCTAAACCTGTGTCCTCAAGTTCTTTTGAGAGAACTTTATGCACAATGTCAAATTTTGGTTTCAGCAGCTTGGCGTGTTTTTTCATCAGACCGGCAACCCCTCCCGGATAAGCGCCGAAAAATTTCACGTGGCGCAACTGCTCGACTTTATTTGGCCCGATGAACATAGTTCCGAAAAGTTTCGCGATATAGGACACATTTTTTGTGCTGGTAGCCATAAATCCGATGCCCGCACCCGAGAATGTGATTTTAGATGTTGAGCCGAAGAGATAAACTCTGTTGGGATTTCCCGCTTCCTCGCAGGCACGCAGCAGATTTTCAGTTTTCACGGGATTGTCAGTCAGGTGATGTACCACGTAGGCATCGTCGGCAAAGATTGTAAAATCCGGCGCGGCTGTTTTCATGGTGGCCAGCCTTTTTACTGTTTCTGCGGATACCGTTTCTCCGCTGGGATTGGAATAAGTGGGAACAAAAATGATTCCCTTGACGCTCGCGTCGGCCGCGGCCGCTTTCTCAACTTCGTTTATATCCGGCCCGTCTTTCGTCATCTTCACTGAAATCATCTCGAATCCCAACTCGGCAAGAAGCGTAAAATGACGGTCATAGCCGGGCACGGTAACAATCATTTTGGGCTGCTGTCTGCACCAGGGAGCCGGACTGTCCGCCAGTCCCCGCAGAAGCGCCCACATTAAAACATGGGAGAGGATTTGCAGGCTGGAATTGTTCCCGATGATCATTTCTTCCGGCCTGGCGTCTAAAATGGTAGAAAATAGTTCGCGCGCCTCCGGAAGACCTAAAACTCCTCCGGGGTAATTGCGGACATCAAAGCCGCTTTGAGTTTTGACGTCCTTTTCCGTTACTATCCCCAGCAGCTTATTTGACAAATCAAAATTATCGTCTCCCGGCTGGCCTCTTTCAATATTCAATTTCAGGCCAAGCCCTTTAAGCTTTTCATAACGTAATTGTAATTCTTTCAAGTTTTCCATGTTTTAACTCCGACATTTTTTTATATTAATGGTGAAACAGTCTCAGTCCGCAAAATGCCATGACAATACCGTATTTGTTGCAAGTGTCAATTACCTGCTGATCGCGGATGGAACCGCCGGGCTGAACAATCGCGGTCACGCCGCTGCGGCGGGCGCGTTCAATGTTATCGCCGAAAGGAAAGAATGCGTCACTGCCTAGAGACACTCCGTTAACTTTACTGAGCCACTTTTGCTTTTGAACTTTGGATAAGACTTTAGGCTGTTTTGTAAAAGTTTCGGCCCAAACATCATCACCAATAACATCCTCCGGTGTATCACCTAAGTACACATCAATCGCGTTGTCGCGATTAGGCTTGGCAACATCGTCGCGGAAAGGCAGATTAAGAACCTTAGGCATATGACGCAACTGCCATAGATCGGCCTTGTGACCGGCCAGCCTCGTGCAGTGGATGCGGCTTTGCTGACCCGCGCCCACGCCGATAACCTGACCGTCCTGCACGTAGCAGACGCTGTTGGACTGCGTGTATTTGAGCGTGATGAGCGCCAGCACCAGGTCGCGCTTCTGCGCTTCCGTGAGCGTTTTGTTTTCCGTGACAATGTTTTCCAGCATACGGGCATCGATCTTCAAATCGTTTCTTCCCTGCTCAAAAGTGATACCATAGACCTGTTTGTGCTCTAAAGATACGGGAACGTAATTGGGGTCGATCTGCACCACATTGTAGGCGCCACCCTTTTTGGATTTCAGAATTTCCAGCGCTTCCGGCTTATAGCCCGGCGCGATGATACCGTCGGTGACTTCATTTTTGATGATCGTTGCCGTGGGAACATCACAGATATCGGAAAGAGCGATCCAGTCGCCGAAGCTGCTCATGCGGTCGGCGCCGCGGGCGCGCGCGTAAGCGCAAGCCAGCCCAGAAAGTTTCACCTTAGGATCGATATGATACATTTTGCGCAGCACTCTATCCAGAGGAAAACCCAGGGCAGCGCCGGCGGGGGAAACATGCTTAAAAGACGCGGCGGCCGGCATACCGAGATTTTCTTTTATTTCTTTGACCAGCTGCCAGCTGTTAAATGCGTCTAAAAAATTTATATAGCCAGGCTTGCCGTTTAATACGACTACAGGAAGATTGCCTCCATCTGCCAGAAAAATACGAGCGGGTTTCTGGTTGGGGTTACAACCATATTTGAGTTGTATCTCGTTCATCAATTAGTCCTCCAGCGCTTTGTATTTGTTGCAAATGACGTCTTCGTAACCCTGCGTCGCCAGGTCAATCGCACGCACAAAAAGACTCACCTTGTTGTCCTCGTTCAATGCTGTCCAAAGCTTTCCTGCAAATTCGTTGGGATCATCCTCATCTATTGCGACACGCAGGGGCTCGCCCTCGAAACTGGGAAGGGGATTGCCGTTGCCTTTGTAGGTGCTGATGAAGTGTCCCTCACCGGCCAGGGGTTCGTAATAATCAAAGGCAAAACGCTGCGCGCTGTTTTCGTTGCCATCGCAACTTTTTAAAATGCTGAGTTTATACGCGCCCGTGCGCATGTCCGCCGCGCCGGAAATACGGGGTGTCCAGTTGGGTTTGTCATCTTCAAACTTTCTGGTTTTTAGCGCGGCTTCAAAGTTATAGCCCGGAAAGTCGTTTTTAGCCAGAAAATCGTAAATGGTGTTGGTCTGGTCACCGTTGGTGACAATTGTTGCTTTCTCAAACGTGAGCACCGGATTATAGATAATCAGGTGCGGATCAGTCATTTTGGAAGGATCTGCCGCCTTGGTGCGGATGCCGCCGTCTATCGGATCAAATACGCGGTTGCGGCTGTTGGCGCTGCGTCCCATGATAAAATAGGCAATCATGGATTTTTTGCCGGAAGGAGCAAGACCAATGCAGATGCCGCGTCCGGGATAGTCGTTGCCGGCAAGATAATTATATAAATTTACTTTCATTTTTTACTTTTCTCCTTGTTTGCGAACAAAAGCATTTCTTTTTGTTGCGGAAGTATATGAATAGATTTTTCGTATGTCAACTTGTTTAGATTAAAATCTTACTTGATAATGAAATACGGTTTAATAACTCGGATTACACCCGATAACTCATGAATACAGTTAATTTTCAAATTGCAAATAATGATTCAATGCGTTAGATACACAACAGCCAATACAGAAACATTATCTCCAAGAACAAGGAGCTTTCATGAAAGAAAAAGCGACGAAAGAAATTTTAGTCAGTGTGGTTATGGGCAGTGACTCTGATTTGTCTATTATGTCCGAGGCGACAAAAATTCTCGAAGATTTTGGCATCGGCCATGAACTCATTATCACTTCAGCGCACCGTGCTCCGGCACGCACGGCCAAGTTTGCTTCAGAAGCGTCCGGCAGAGGCATTAAGGTAATTATCGCAGGAGCCGGAGCGGCGGCGCACCTGGCCGGCGTAATTGCCTCACACACGCCGCTGCCCGTCATCGGCGTACCCATCGACGCTACTTCCCTTAAAGGGCTGGACGCTCTTCTGGCTACCGTACAAATGCCGGGCGGCATACCCGTGGCGACGATGGCCATCGGCAAGGCCGGCGCCAAAAACGCAGCTTTATTTGCCGTGCGCGTGCTGGCGCTTACTGACAAACAGCTTGCCAAAACACTCGATGAGTATATCTCGCAGATTGCCAGGGACGTGGAAGCCAAGCAGGAAAAGCTTACATGACCGAAGTCCTGAAAATTACGCCTGAAACATCCGAACAAATAATCAATGAAGCGGCGGCGGCAATTTTGCGGGGCGAAATCATCGCATATCCGACAGAAACTTTTTACGGACTTGGCGCGGACGCAAACAACGAAGAAGCTATTCGTAAAATATTCGATCTCAAAGGGCGCGATTTTAAAAACCCCATCTCCGTCATCATCGGCAGCAGAGTCGATGTCTATCCCCTGATAACCGGCAGCACTGATGTGGCCGAAAAGCTGATGGCCTTTTTCTGGCCGGGTGCCCTTACTATCGTTTTTAACGCCGCGCCAACAGTCTCGCCGCTACTGACGGCACAGACAGGTAAAATAGGCATCAGGCTCTCCAGCCATGAAACCGCCAGACGTATCGCGCAGAAAGCAGGCCGGCCTCTTACCGCCACGAGCGCGAACATATCCGGCATGACGGAATGCGCCGTTGCCGAAGACGTTATGAAACAAATTGGCAATGAAATTAATATTTTTGTCGATGCCGGAGCCACAGCCGGTGGCGATGTTTCTACGATAATAGATGTAACTTGCACCCCCCCGGCAATATTGCGCGAAGGCGCAGTTTGCACAGAGTTTGTCAAAAAGATATTATGAACTAGGAAGTCTAGAGAAGGCGCTCCGCCCCAATTATCGTCACCGCCGTTTTAATAACCCCCGGCGGCTCCCTAGCAAAAACAATCATGAACGGAATATGTTCATTGGGCTCTATTTTATCATTGGAATTATTGCGTCCTTCCGGCCGCGAAAGAATACCGTCTATTTCGGTTTCAGAAAAAGTCATCAGCTCATCATCGCTCAACACGTTCCCCGCGTAACTTCTCTTCTCTGCTAATGCCACTGAATTGACGTCAATGATGGTCCCCTTGATTAAAATTCGTGAAACCGGATAATCAGCCCTGTTCAGCGCGGTGCCCTGCATTACGCGGATTTCTCCCAAAATGTTATTATTGATCAGGCGCTGGCTTATGTTCTGCAGTTCGATCTGCCCTATCACAACTTCCGGCCGTGCGGGTTCCGGGTCGCTGATATATTTGCGGGCTTCATGGGCTATTTCGATGAAACGGTTGCCAAATTGGGGATTTATCACAAAGTAATACACGGCGGGTATGACCACAATCACCAGCAAAGACCAAAGAAATATTTTCCACCCCTTGCCCTTCTTTTTCCGTGGCTGCTTTGTTTTTATTATATCCTCGTCACCCGCTTTTTCCTTATCATCAAGCGCTTCGTCTTCTTCTTCAACTTTCTTCTCTTCTTCAGCTCCCCCGCGGGGAATGTTTCCCGCATCCAGGCTCATACTTTTTTCCGAACCTTTTTGTGCGTCCATAACATCATCAAGAAAGCTGATGACGCCCTTATCCCGTCCGGAAGTCAGGCCAATCTCGCGTTCGTCTGCTGCCCTTCCCGGTTCGCCAGACACATCTTTTGCGGAAAAAGACTCTTCTTTCGGCTTTTCCCTGTCGTCTTTCGTTTTAAAGGGATTATCTTGAAAAAAAACATGCTCGCAACGGCTGCAGCGCATCCACAGGCCATCCCCCTCCATAAGGGAATCGTCGAAATTAAATCTGGTCCGGCATTGTCTGCACTGAATAATCATTTTTCACCTCTTTATTACTCCTTTATAACATAAATATCAGGTAAAAAGCGGTACCGCTCACTATAATCCAGGCCATAACCAACTAAAAATCCGTCAGCGACGGAAAATCCCACGTAATCAGCTTCAAATTCCACTTTTCTTCTCTTTCGCTTGTCCAGCAAGGTGCAGACCTTAAGAGAACGCGGATTTCTTTCCTCGAGCCAATGTACAAGATATTTCAGGGTTAAACCCGTATCCACGATATCTTCCACTATCAAAACATCTTGTCCCTTGATGGAAGTCTCTATGTCTTTTGTCATGACTACTTTTTCCGAACTTTCCGAGCCTGTGCCGTAACTAGCGCATCTGACAAAATCGACGCTGCAGGGAATGCTCATAGCCCGTATTAAGTCAGCCACGAAAATAAACGCTCCCTTCAGGATGCCGATGATGATTATTTCCTTGTCCGCATAATCCGCTGATATCTTATCAGCCAGTTCACCGACGCGTTTTTTGATTTCGATGTTTGAGTAGAGTATCTCTTTTTGCCCATCTTCCATTGCGCTTCATCTCTTCGGAAATATTGGTGCTACAGAATAACCACTACGGCTCTTATCTGTCAATAAAAATCACCTTCCGCCCGCGTATGTCCGCACAAATTTGTCGATATTTGCGGAAATCATCTCTTGGGCCAATTCAATTTCACGCTTATTCCTGAATACCGACGACAGGCTCAGAAATATCGCGTTATATTCCGATATATTTGTTCCCAGTTTTTCGTAATCAATATGGCTAATCATGTATTGTGAACCATCAAAATAATATTTACCCAGCCTGTTGGTGTCCGCTGAGCGGAAAGGCCAGTCAATTTTCCAGCCAAAATATTGCCGGGCAATGCGAACCAAAGTTTCGCTGGCGAAAGCTTCCGGCTTTAATTCCTCGCCTATCCTGTCCGCAAGTAATTTGAAATATGTTTTAACCAGATCTATATCGGTAATGCAAAGACCGTAAAGATACCAGTCATCAAGAATTCCGAGAAGAATTCTAACCTGGGAATCAGGGATGAAGTAATGGCTGGGACAAAGATGGCCGGCGCAAAGTTCACGGCCGTAAAAAGACACGTCTCGTAAATCACAGCCTTCATTGCGCTGTGGATGCAGAAGACATCCCACTTTTTTTTCTCGTTCATCCAAAAAGCCCAGATATTCACAGCAATAGATTCCTTCGTATCTTTTTGTTAAATCCTCGGAAGATTTTATTTCCGAGGCGTAACGTTCCACGTCCGCGGGCGTTTTCACCGTTTCGCGAAAGTATTTTGTGCGCCTGCGCAGCCTGGATGTGAGCGAAGCGCGCGTGCTGTCCACGTAATTATAAAGGCCGCAGCAGGCACCGCATGATTTAACCTCATCCGGCTGGCACAAAACAATTAAATTGGAATCCATGGACATTTTAAAAACCTTATTCGGCATTCGACCCTATGAATAATCGGATGTCACGCCAAAAAAACGCTTTGCTTACTCAAAGACAATAGTTTTAGCTCCGCAGACGAGTATCTTATTTTCCAGGTGCAGACGTAACGCCCGCGCCAGAACTATCCTTTCCAGATCATTGCTTTTTATTTTAATGTCGGCAATCGCGTCACGGTGGCTTATCTTAATCACATCCTGAGCGATAATCGGACCCTCGTCTAGTTTTTCCGTAGCGTAATGCGCTGTCGCCCCGATTATTTTTACACCACGGTCATACGCCTGCTGATAAGGGTTACCTCCGGCGAATGCCGGCAAAAAGGAATGATGAATATTGATGACCTTGCTGGGATAATGGCCTAAAAACTCGCCGGTAAGGATTTGCATGTACCGCGCCAGCACTACCAGGTCAATTTTGTGTTGCCGCAAAATTTCCAACTCCAGTTGTTCCTGTTTATCCTTGTTTTCCTGCGTTATGGGAAAATGATAAAAATTTATCCCGAACTGTTCGACATAGTCGCGCGCGTCAGGGTGATTGCTAATCACAACCTCTATTCGCGCCGGTATTTCTCCCATGATCTGTCGCAGAATTAAATCATGAAGGCAATGGAGATGCCGCGAAACAAAGATCGCGATGTTCGGAACGAAATCGGTAAAATACAATTTCCAT
This sequence comes from Deltaproteobacteria bacterium, assembly GCA_011046295.1. Lineage (GTDB taxonomy): Bacteria > Desulfobacterota > Syntrophia > Syntrophales > Smithellaceae > UBA4810. Next base: position 9,299 of record DSAV01000085.1, read on the forward strand.
TCCATATCCATTTTATCCGCCAGGGGTCTAAAGGCCTCTGGTATTTCTTCCCGGCCGAGCGAAAAACCATTCAACTCCCACTCAATCCGCATAAAAAATAATTTTTCTTTTTTTGCCGTATACTGATCTGCGTGGATTATATTGCCATGGTTTGAAATATAAAATTGGAAATCTGGGCGACAATTCCTTTACTGTCCGGGCAGGATATAAGTAAGATTGCATTTACATCATCCATTTATCACTCTAAAACCCTATCTGGAAATTTCCGCGCAAATATAGAAGGATTGACGTTGCAGGTCAAGGATAAAAATGTTAGAAAGAAAAAAGCGCAACATTCGTGAAAAACGCATATTATATGAATTTAATTGAAGAAATACACTTGGATAACCGTTTGATACTATACGTTTTTGATTTATCACATCCTATCTCCGAAGACACGGCAAAAGTAGAAATTCTTGTGAAAACCGAAACAAAGCTCAAAGCGGATTACTTTATCAGCCCTGAAGACTTCCGACAGGTAAAAAATATTTTCGGCGATAAAATATGCTATGAATATAAAAAAGAAAGGTCTTTTATTTCCATAGAGAATCAAGATATCATCCGGGATGAATTGATTGAAACATTTAAAAGTAATTCTTTGCGATACATTTCTTCTCCAAGCTTCCCTAAGAACCTGGCTTTATCCAAGCTTAGGGAAATTAAAAATAACCCTTACAAATACCTCAAAAGAGAACCCGCAACATGACCGTCTGCGAATTTGACGCACTGCTTCCTTCCGTCGAAAAACCAAGCCGCTATATAGGCGCAGAAGTAAATACCGCGCGACGCGGGAAAAGCGAAGTTACTTTTTTGCTTTCCTTCCCCGATACGTATGAAGTCGGCATGTCTCATCTTGGTTTGCAGATTCTATATTCTATTCTAAACAATATCTCTTTTGTCAGCGCTGAAAGATGTTTTGCTCCCTGGCCGGACAGGGAACAACAACTGCGCCGCCAAAAAATACCTCTTACTTCTTTGGAAACACAAACACCGATTGGTGATTTTGACCTTATCGGCTTTTCTCTTCAGTATGAACTTTCCTATACTAACGTATTGAATATGCTGGATTTGGGTAAAATACCGATTAGGCGCCAGTACCGCAAAGACGAGCATCCTCTGATAATTGCCGGAGGGCCTTGCTGTTTCAATCCGTCTCCCCTTGCTGATTTTTTCGACGCTTTCGTAATCGGCGAAGGCGAAGAAGTTGTTTCGGACATTGTTTCAGCCATACGTGAAAGCAAGAAACAAAGATCATCCCGCGCTAATTGCCTGGAGCTTATCGCGCAAATATCAGGAGTTTACGTGCCGGCGCTGCATGATAAAAAAAAGATTATCACAAAAAGAATCGTTTCCGATCTTAACCTCTGGCAACACCCGGAAAAACCACTTGTCCCCGTAATGCAGACCATTCATGACCGCATCGTCCTGGAAATCGCCCGCGGCTGCACTCGCGGCTGCCGGTTTTGCCAGGCGGGAATGATCTGGCGCCCCTATCGCGAAAGAAACACTTCATTGCTGATGGAAATGGCGGAAAAATACCTGAACGCCACGGGACATGACGAAATATCACTTCTTTCACTGAGCTCCGGCGATTACACTTGCATTGAAGCGCTGATAAAAAATTTAATGGACAGATACTTCGCCCGCAGAGTCGCTCTTGCCTTACCTTCCCTGCGCGTGGAATCATTGACCAGTACACTGATTGATGAAATCAAGCGAATCCGTAAAACCAGCTTTACTCTGGCGCCGGAGGCAGGCACGGAAAAAATGCGCCAGATAATAAACAAAGGGAACACATCACAGGAATTAATAGCCACCGTCGACAGGGTATTCAGCGCGGGCTGGAAATCAATTAAACTTTATTACATGCTCGGTTTGCCACACGAACAACAGGAAGATATTGAAGGGATTGTTGCTTTGAGTCATGAGGCGATGCGCGCCGCCGGAAAGCGCGGGCAGATAACCATCAGCCTGTCGACTTTTGTTCCCAAGCCGCACACGCCTTTTCAATGGGAAGAACAGATTTCGCTGGAAGAGACTTACAACCGTCAGAATTATATCCGCAAACAAATTAAAAACCGCCGCCTCAGCCTCAAATGGCATGACGCGCGCATGAGCTTTCTGGAAGGAATATTTTCGCGCGGAGACGAGAGTTTGGGAAAACTTCTGGAAGCCGCCTTTCATAAAGGCTGCCGGTTTGACGGATGGAGTGACAAGCTGCGCTTTGACCTGTGGCAGGAAGCAATAGAAGGGACGTCAATCAATCCCCGCGATTATTTGGGCGCGCGTAATAGAGAAGAGGCGCTGCCCTGGGACAATATCGACTGCCATCTGAGCCGTGAATTTCTCTGGGAGGAAAAACAAAAGGCGCAAGAGGCGCTTCCGACTCCGGATTGCAGATTTTCATCGTGCCAGTTGTGCGGTGTCTGCGACTTTTCCGCCGTTAAAAATATCTTCGCTCAGCCACCGGAAAACAAGGTAGGCGCATCATCCGGACAAATCCCTGCCGCGCAGGATGCGAGCCAGAAAATTTACCGTTTCGAATTCAGCAAACTGGCAAACGCGCGGTTTTTTTCCCATCTGGAAATATCATCAGCCTTGACCCGCGCCCTCCGCCGCAGCAATCTGTCGATAATTTACTCCTCGGGATACCACCCACACCCGAAAATTTCGTTTGCCGGCGCCACTGCGGTCGGCATGGAAAGTCATAAAGAATTTATGGATGTCAAGGCGCAACAATACGGAAATGATTTAACCGCCCTGCAAAAAGAAATCAATGGCGCTTTGCCTCAAGGTTTGCAAATAAACGGCATCCGAATGCTTTCCTTCGCCGAAAAAACCCTGTCGCAAGCTCTTTACGGATTCAATTACATGATAATGCTGCCGCCGGACATCGATGTTGATAAGTTGCGTATAATCGAAAACAATATAAATAATTTTATGGCTTTAGCATCATTTAATATTTCCCGCACATCAAAAGGCAAAACCGTAATAAAAGATATCCGTCCTTCTGTAGAATCATTGAAGCTTGACACAGCGGGAAAAAGCATTGAATGCACGGTGCGGCATTCACAGACAGGTTCGGCAAGGCCACTGGATATTATCGTTCACGTAGCGGGATTTGGCGAAGACGAAGCCAGACAAATACAGATAATAAAAGCCGGCACTATACTTGTTTGAAATTATAAGAATTTCGGAACAACCAAAAAGTAGCGGCACCTATATAATAATTCTAAAAATCAGAGTCCGGCAAAAAGTCCTGTACTGCCAATTCTTTTCCTTTGCCTAGTTCCTCATAGAGCATCATTATTGTATTTACATAAATTTCGCTGCGGTTATAACGAAAAATGGCCCTGCGCTTTTTTTCGACGGACGCGTTTTCCGACCACCCGGAACTTTTCAGATAATGCGCCATGCTGGCTTTCGCGTCTTTCATGTTAAAGGGACTGGCGATACCGTCGCCGTCACCGTCAACTCCGTAGCTTCGGAAAGTTGAAGGAATAAATTGCGCCGGTCCCATTGCCCCGGCAAATGACCCTCTGATATCCAACGGATCTATTCCAAGATCATTGGCGATATGGGCCAGGTGGTAGAGTTCTCCCAGCGCCCACGTCGCCCTTCTTTGGGCTCTTTTAATGGTAGATTCATCAGTGAGCAGCGGATACTTTTCGGCATATAATTCCTGTACCCATTGAAAATAATCCGGATCAAGCAAAAATACCTGATTTGTATATGCAGTAACAACGTTGTACGGCATAGGATAGGTTCCCAGTCTTGATTCCACAATCAGAATTGCCGTGATTATTTGCGGTGAAGTGCCGAATTGTTTCTCTATCTTGAATAAAAATTCCCCATGTTGCCGCATGAAAGCTCTGCCGCTGTCAATGTGTCTCGGATCTATTCGCATGACAGAAGGACGTTCCTCCGACCCTCTGGGACTGGAATGAAAAAGATTTTGAATTACGATGTCCGGACGGAGAGTAACCCTGGAATCATAGACCATATTTTGCGCCATAGATAAATCCAGGCCTTTTTCCACAAGGCGCTGCGCAATAAATACGCGGGAAAAGTCTTCCCACGAAGCTGATGGCGCCGCCGGCAACATAAAAACAATCAGAATCAAAATGTTAATTGCAATTTTTTTCATTCGCTAATCCTGTTTCAGATAATTCAGCATAAACTGTTGCTTTATTCTACACTTTCCCCTCTTAATGCGCAAGGTTATTCGTCCGTTTTTTTGTTGCGGCGATTAATTCATGCTATATATAATCTTGTTGACTGCTGAGATTTCTTGCAAATAAAAAAGAAATCTTGTATGAATCGATGCAACTTCTACGGAGGAAAAAAATATGAAGGCTTTGGTCACTATTATTCAGAAACCGGCAACACGGAAAAACTCGCCCGCGCGATTTATGATTATATTGATTTCGACAAGGACTTGAAACCGGTTCAGGATGTCGATAATCCCGCCGGATATGATATAATTTTTTACGGTTTTCCCGTTCACGCGCACAGTGTTCCGTCCAAGGCCGTGGATTTAATCAAACAGCTCCCCGAAGGGCAGAATGTCGCTTTTTTTTCGACGCATGGATCTTTGCGCGGCGGCCAACTTCCCAAACAGGCTTTCGAACACGCTATAAGCCTGGCCACAAAAGCTAAAATATTAGGTCATTTCGGCAGCCGCGGGCAGGTCAATCAAAAAGTTATTGAAGCGCTGCTAAAAAGCCCCGAACACAAGGCATGGGGCGAAGAAGCTCAAAGCGCCCTTGGGCATCCTGATGAGCACGATTTAGCCGATGCCAAAACATTTGCTGCGGAAATAATTGCCAAAGCAAGAAGATAAAATAAAATCATCTTTTTGGGCTGTCTGCGGCAGCGCGTCATCCGGGCATTTAAATCTTGTTGACAAATGAATTCAAATTGTCTATAAGCTGCAATCTTAATTTAGGGCAAGGATATAGGTAATGTACGCAGTTATAAAAACAGGCTCCAAACAGCACAGAGTCAGCGAAGGAGAGGTTTTGGCTGTTGAAAAGCTCGACGGCGAAAAAGGAACCGAAGTGGTTTTTGAAGAAGTCTTAATGGTATCCGCAGATAATGATGTAAAAATAGGAAAGCCTTATGTGTCTGGCGCCAAAGTTTTTGGCGAAATTCTCGAACAAGGAAAAGGCCAGAAAATCAAAGTCTTTAGAATGAAACGCCGTAAGGGCTTTCGCAAAAAAACCGGTCATCGCCAGGAATTAACGACTATGAAAATAACGAAAATTGCGGTATAAAGATATAATTCGGAGGAAGTAATGGCACATAAAAAAGGTCAGGGAAGCTCCCGTAACGGCAGAGACAGTAATTCTCAACGTCGCGGCGTGAAAGCGTTTGGCGGTCAGAATATCAGTGCCGGTTCGATTATCGTGCGCCAGGTTGGTACTAAAATCCATCCGGGAAATAACGTGGGCATGGGCAAAGATTTCACTATTTTTTCCCTGATTAACGGCGTAGTGAAATTTGAAAGGCTCGATAAAACGAGAAAAAAGGTAAGCGTTTACGCAGCATAAATTTCTGCATAATACTTTTTGATTTAAAGGCGCTTTCCTACAAAGCGCCTTTTTAGTTTGTGAAACACCCATGAAATTCATCGATGAAGCAAAAATTTACATTAAGGGCGGACATGGCGGCCGCGGATGTGTAAGCTTCCGTCGGGAAAAATATGTACCCCGCGGGGGACCAAACGGAGGAGACGGAGGAAAAGGCGGCGATATCATTTTTCACGCCACGGAAAAGCACCGCACTCTTTTGGATTTTAAATACCGGCAGCATCATATCGCCAAAAACGGTGGACACGGCTCGGGCAACAACCGCACGGGAAGAAGCGCGGCGGATTTGGAAATTGCCGTTCCTGTCGGCACAATCATCAAAGATGCCGAAACTCAGGAAATTCTGGCCGATTTATCCGAAATCGGTCAGAATTATGTTGCCGCGCGTGGCGGTATCGGCGGCAAGGGTAATGCTCATTTTGCCACATCCACCCACCAGGCGCCCAAGTTCGCCCAGGAAGGTATGGAAGCAGAAGAGAGGTGGGTATTGCTGGAACTTAAGCTCCTTGCTGATATCGGCATTGTCGGATTTCCCAATGCAGGCAAATCAACGTTTATCTCTCGTGTTTCCGCGGCCAGGCCAAAAATCGCCGATTATCCCTTTACTACTTTATCTCCTTATTTAGGTGTTGTTAAGCATTCCACCGCCGCGAGTTTTGTCATCGCCGATATACCCGGACTGATTTCCGGCGCGCACGAAGGAATGGGCATGGGAATTAAATTTCTTAAACATATAGAAAGAACATCTGCCCTGCTGCATATCATCGATATCTCCACCGATCCCTATACAAATGCCTGGAAAAATTTTACGGCCATCAACAACGAACTGGGCTTGTATGATGCCGCTTTACTGAAAAAACCGCAAATTGTCGCTTTAAATAAAATCGACCTTCCTTTCGTCAGAGAACAGGCAAAAAAAGAAGTTGCGCTATTTAAGAAAAATGGAATAATACTTCATACTTTTTCCGCCGTGACGGGGGAAGGTGTTGATAAAATACTCAACAGAATGGTCAGCATTGTCCATAAAAAAAAGAAAAAAGAGAAATTATGAAAAATATTCGCCATGAAATCTTAGCGGGAGCAAAAAAAATTCTTATTAAAGTAGGCTCGGCTGTATTAAGTGGCACCGACGGCCTTGATCTCAGAGTAATTAATTCTCTTGTGCGGGAAATGTCCGAACTTATAGATAGAGGCTGCGTGGTTGTTCTGGTAACCTCCGGCGCTATTATCTCCGGCAAGCATCGTTTGAACATGACCCGGCAATTGAAAAGTATCCGTGAAAAGCAGGCCGCCTCCGCCATCGGTCAGGGCAGGCTAATGCGCGTTTATTCCAAGTCATTTGAAAAGAGAGGACATTACGTGGCGCAGATTCTTCTGACCCTTTCCGACCTTTCCGACCGGCAGAGATATCTGAATATACGCAACACCCTCTCCACGCTGATTGAATGGAGTATAACTCCTATTATCAATGAAAACGATTCCGTGGCGGTAGATGAAATCAAATTCGGCGACAACGACAATCTTGCCGCCATGATTGCCAACATGGTCGGGGCGGATTTGTTCATTAATTTAACCAGCACCGACGGCCTGTACGATTGCAACCCCGCAAGCGCCAAAAAAACGAAGCTGATTTCCCTGGTAACCGAAATTACCGATGAAATCGAATCAGCAGCTACCTGCGAAACAACCGCCATCGGCATGGGAGGCATGAAAAGCAAGGTGCTGGCCGCAAAAAGTGTTATTTCCATGGGTATTCCCTGCGTAATTGCTCCGGGGAAAAAACAGCGAGTTATATCCGGTATTATGGCAGGCAAAGAAATCGGCACTTTGTTTTTACCTTCGCCACAGAAACTGAAAAGCAGAAAATACTGGATTGCCTTTACCTTGCGTCCGCGCGGCAGGCTGATTATCGATGACGGGGCAAAAAGCGCTCTCATTGAAAAGGGACGAAGCCTTCTTCCTTCCGGCATTGTGGATATAGAAGGTGATTTTAACCTGGGCGATGCGGTAAGCTGTGTGGATTCCGCGGGCAAAATTCTGGCCAAAGGCATGGTCAACTATAATTCTGCGGATATTCGCAAGATAAAAGGTCTGAAAACTTCGCAAATCAGCCAGGTACTGGGGCATAAGGATTACGATGAAGTAATCCATCGTGATAATCTGGCTGTTGTCCACGCGGGAGGAAAAAGCAAAGATTAAATAATAAGCCTTTGTGCCGGCAAGTATTCTCGATTGATTTTTTCCCTATAATGCTTTAAAAATAAAAAAAATAACCCGTGGCGGAGGACTTATGAGCTCATTCATCGTGCTTCTGGCATTAATTGCTGTTCTTGTTTTCTTTTTTGTCAGTATTTACAATAAACTCATCCAACTGAGAAATTATTATAAAAACGCTTACGCCCAGATTGATGTTCAATTGAAGCGGCGATATGACCTCATTCCCAACCTGGTGGAAAGCGCCAAGGGATATTTGAAGCATGAGCGTGAAACACTGGAAGCGGTTATCAGAGCGCGAAATACCGCGCTTGAAGCCAGTAAACTTGCCGCTGCCAACCCCGGTGATGCCACAGCAATGACCAGTTTGACGCAGGCCGAAGGCGCCTTAAGCAGTATCATGAGCAGGCTGCTCGCCGTGGTCGAATCATATCCTGACCTGAAGGCCAACCAGACAATAAGCCAGCTTATGGAAGAATTGACTTCCACTGAAAATAAAATAGGTTTCGCCCGTCAGGCCTATAATGATTTTGTCGCCGAATACAATATCCAGCGCGAAAAATTTCCCAACAACATCGTTGCCGGCTGCTTCAACTTCATTGAGGCAGAACTTTTGCAGTCCACAGATACCGCGCAGGAACGGACCGCTCCGAAGGTATCTTTTTCCTGATTTCATGCCGGACAGTTTATTTTTAATTTCAAATGACTCCTAATCGTCCGACTAATTTTTTTTACAGACAGGATCAAGCCCGTAAAAACATCCGCAAGCTTGTCGCGCTTTTTACAATGGCGGTAATGCTTATCATTGCCGCCATTTATTTTGCCTTCCGGTTGATTTATTACATCTATCTTCAAACGGGCGTATATCACACCAATCCTGAAGAAGCTCACTATTATTCGCAGATGCTAAACAACTTTTCCTTTTGGGATGCGTCCTCGTTCTTTTTAATTGCATCGATCGTAATGCTGTTTGTTTTCATCGCAAGTTTCATAAAAACCAACCAGTTGAACAAGGGCGGCACTGTCATCGCGGAAATGTTGGGCGGCAGGCTTGTCCCCAAGGGAAGCGCCGACACGCTGGAAAGAAGATTTTTAAACGTTATCGAAGAAATGGCCATATCATCCGGCGTTCCCGTTCCTCCGGCATATATACTGGAAAGCGGCAAAGGCATAAATGCCTTCGCCGCCGGCCTGACTCTTCACAATTCTGCCGTTGCTGTTACCCGCGGCATGCTTGACCATCTCACGCGTGATGAACTTCAGGGAGTAATCGCGCATGAATTCAGCCACATCCTCAACGGCGACGCCCGACTCAACACCCAGATTATCGGAATGCTCTACGGCATTTTGGTTATCGGTATCGTCGGCGAAGAAATAATTGACCATCACAGATTAACACGTACCAGCGTCGTAGTGCTGTCGGCTGGTATTGTACTGGCGGCAGTCGGCTTCATTGGATCGCTTATCGGACGTATTATCCAATGCGCTGTATCCCGTCAGAAAGAATTATTAGCCGACGCTTCCGCTGTTCAGTTCACGCGCAATCCCGGCGGGCTGGCTGACGCATTGAAGAAAATAGGCGGTTACCTTCATGGCTCTATCATCAAATCATCAGTTACCAAGCAAGCCGCTCATTTGTTTATCGCCGAAAGCAATATCGACTTTTTCTTTCCCAAGTTGATGTCCACACACCCCCCCTCGCGCAGAGAATACGCTTGCTTGACCCGTCATTTGACGGAAAATATCCGATAATAGAAATAACACCTTCTCTTTCCGGACCGGCTTCCAGGTACATTGCCGAATACAGAGCTTATCAACAGGGAGCGGCTTCATATTCCGACTACCCGGTACAAGCCCGGCCGGAAAACGTCAAAAATCTTGTCGGAAGCTTCTCCGATGCTCACATAGACCGCGGCAAATCCATTCTTGCTCTTATTCCCGAGGAACTTAAGCAGGAATTAAACGTTTCGCAAAGCGCCGCATGTTTGATATACGCTCTTTTTGTCGGGTGCGACCCCGACTACCGGCAGGCAAAACTGGAAGTATTGCGCAGAGCGCTTGTACCGGAAAAGGAAATAGATGAAGTTGACTACATCTGCGATATACTTTCCGCTCTGGGAGATGATATCCGCCTTCCCCTGGTTGAGCTGGCTGTGCCCTCCCTTCATTCATTAACCAGCATGGGAAAACGAGACTTTTTAAAAACAATAACTTTACTTATAGAAGCAGATGCCAAAGTCACGCTGTTTGAATTTACCGTTCAGTGGATGCTCAAAAAATTACTGACTGAAAAAGAGAATATCTCCAGCAAAATTTCTTTTTTCTCCTATTCTCAGGTAGCTTCCGATATTCTTGTTATTCTGAATGCGCTGGCCTGGGCCGGAAAAAACGGCAATGCCGAAAAAGCGAAAAACGCGTTTGAAGCAGGCATAACGAAGATTTCGGAAATTGCCGATAAAAAATCAGATTTTATTCACGAAGAAAACATTTCTTTTAACGAAGTCGGGCTTAGCCTTAATCAGCTTTCCCGTTCCTCATTCAAAATAAAGGAATCAGTCATTGATTCCTGCGCCCATTGTGCTTTTGCTGATAATGTTATCAACGTCTCCGAATCTGACCTTCTGCGCGTCATTTCCCTGACACTAGGATGTCCGCTGCCGCCTTTTCTGCCTTAAATTATATTAGACAATACGTTAGATATATAGATATTCATTACAGGGAATAAAGGATGAAAAATTACCGGTGATGCAGGATTATCAAAAAATCTTTTTAGAGCATCTGGAAAAGCTGGAATTAGAGATTTCCAGTCTTTATAAGCTGTTTGCCCAAAAATTCCCCACGCATAAGCAACTTTGGGAGCAAATGAGTAATGAGGAAATATCTCACGCGTCCCATATAAAAAAGCTGTCTTCTCTGACAGAGGAAGGAAAAGTTTTCTTTGACGAGAGAAAAACAAAAACTTACACGATTAAAACCGTCAGTGACGCAGTGAAATCAACTTATCAAAAAGTAGAATCCGGTCAGCTCACCTTACTCAACGCTTTGGTCTACAGCATAAATCTGGAAGATTCTATTATTGAAAGCAAATTTTACGATTACTTCAGCACAAGCAATCACAATATAAACGCGACAATCAATAAAATTAAGCAAGAAACTCGCGAACACGCGCAAAAAATGAAGAAAGCCCTGGAAGAAGAAAAAAAGCGGCGCTGATAACATTAGGCCGCTTTTCTTCTTACTTAGGTTCAAGAATGGTCATGCGCCCCATTTAGGAAACCAGTTGCACAGAGAGATGCCTTCTTGTAAATTTAAGAAAAAGGAGGACATCAAATGGGGAAGAAAGTCAAGAAGCATTCAGCGGAGTTCAAGTTCAAA
>DSAV01000003.1 GCA_011046295.1 Deltaproteobacteria bacterium
CAAGAATGTAAATTTCATTAAAGGTATTAATCAGGCTCTGGCGCATGCCGCGGAAAGTGGGATTATCCAGATAACTGTGATTCGTTATCATGCCCACAATGCCGAATCCTGCCTCTTGTATTTTCCACTGGGCAAAACGCAAAAACTTCACATAATCGTCTTGCAGCCATTTGGGATTTTTTTCATTTAATGGCTCGCCATCAACGAAATAATAATCCATCAAAATATCGCCAATGAATGTTTTTTGTCTTTTCCTTGTTGTATTTTTCACTGGCGATGACAATTTCTTTTCCACTTTATTTCTAGATGTATTCCAAAAATAATTTATTACGTATTTTTCGCCAGACTTAATTGTCATTTCATCTTCACTTGGATTAGATGAACTGCCGCTATACGGAGGATTGCCACAAATAACCAATATGGGCTGTTCCTTTTTGACAACCGCGGCCAGATGGCTTTCTTCAGCCAACGAACTCAATCCCGGAATATCTACCTGCGCCAAATCTTCCATTTCCAGCGTGTTGGTTAGATACAGCTTGAATCTTTCATCATCTTTTAGCTTGTAGCCCAGTTCCTCAAATAAAAAGCTCATTTTAATATGGCCAATGGCGTAAGGCGCCATCATCAGTTCAAAGGCGTAAAAATTAGGCAGGATTTGATTTCTGATGAGTTTTGTTTTTCCACCGCCGCCGTATTTATCAGTATATTCTTGTACGGCGATTTTCAGCGCTTCCGCGGGAAACGTCAATGTGCCGCCCGCCGGATCAAGCAGCGTTACATTGGCGGCGGCCAAACCATCGGCAAGATGGAAATGAGTCTTAAGAAGCTGATTGATTGAACGCATGATATAGCCGACAACGGCTTCCGGCGTATAATAAACACCGCGCTTTTCTCTGATGGCCGGGTCATATTCGGTAAGAAATGTTTCATAAAAATGAACAATCGGGTCTTTGCCCTTTCCTTCGCGGTAATAATCATGGAGAATTTTATTTACATCGGCAACACTGAGCACTTCGGCAATGTCATCAACGATTACTTCCAGCGCTTTCGGCGGGTCTTCCAGGGAGATAAAACGGAAAACATCTTTTAATATTCCAATGGTATTGGGAATATATTTAAAAGCCAGCTCGCGGTTAAATGAATTGTTGGAACGGGTCCGAGCCGCAAAAAGACCGTAAGTGATTGTTTGCGAATATAAATCGGCAAAAGTCTGTTCATCGAGGGTGCCAATCAGATATTTCTTGAAAGCCTCGTAAAATCCTAGAATTGTTTTTTTACCTTTCCTGCCGTTTTCCGTAAGCTCAATGCTGACTACTTCATCGCGCAGGAATTTGGTTCTTTTGGCCAATTCGACAGCCAGTGTTTTTGCCGTTCTGACCTGCGGCAGGGAAAAAGAAAAGAAAGTATTCAGCAAATCAATAAATTTATCTTCATTTTCCAGTGGCGGGGCGGTCTTCAGCTTTTTGGCAATAACCGGGCGTCCGATTGCCGCCGTTCTTATTAATTCTCCATCACGATATAATCTGAATTCATAAAAATTGGTCAGGATGACATTGGGGAAAGTGTTTCTGTATCTTGTTAGCTGTTCTGATTCCTGAATGACATCAAGATTAGTAACCGAAGGGTCTTTGGCTTCGATATAACCGGTAATGTGATTCTTTCCGTCCCAAATGCGAAAATCAGGATTGCCGGCTTCCGTTTTTTTGGGAAGAATCGTTATATCGACTTTTTTTATTTTTTGGGCAACGGCAAATTCCAAAACAAGAGCTTCAAGATGCTTGTAATAGCTTTCTTCTCTGGCATCACCCTTGTTGATGGAATCCTGTAAATTATCTAAGTAACGTTTTAACATCGCAAGCATCGTTCCTTGTTTTTGATGTAAAAACTTTCAATGATGTGGAATACTTGTTTCAATATACGGTCTTATCAATTAATGTCAATGAAAAAATGCACTGTCTTATCTTGTAAAAACCGGGAAACCTTGTCGCCTTTGTAAAGCGCGAGCAGTTGTGATAAACAAAAAAAAGATTGCTTCGCCCCGATAAATCGGGACTCGCAATGACCTAAAAATTATGGGTAAAAATATTCTTTTGATCAACCCCTGGATTCATGACTTTGCCGCTTATGATTTCTGGCTCAAACCTCTGGGGCTTTTGTATCTGGGCGGGCTTTTGCGCCAAAACGGGCAGCGGGTCAATTATATTGATTGCCTCGATCCTTATCATCCGGAAATGCTCGCCCGTGGTTTAAAGCCACGGCGTCATGCATACGGCCGGGGAAAATTTTTCCGTCAGGTTATTACCAAACCGGATAAGCTAAAATTTATGCCCAAAAATTATTGCCGCTACGGAATCCTGCCGGAAATATTCCGCGAGAATTTAAAAATACATCAGAACGCGGATATTGTGTTAATCACCTCGATGATGACTTACTGGTATCCGGGCGTGTTTGAGGCGATAAAAATAATCAAAGAAGAATTGCCGCGCATTCCCGTGGTGCTTGGCGGCAAATACGCGACCCTCTGCCACGAACATGCCGTTAAACACTCCGGCGCGGATTATGTAGTTTCCGGCGCGGGCGAAAAACAAATCCTGGAATTGCTCAATAATTTATTTGCAGAAAAGCCGTCATTCGTACCCGATGAGGAGAATCTCGATTCCTACCCCTACCCCACTTTTGATTTGATAGGCAAAATTGAGCAACTGCCGATTACGACTTCGCGCGGATGCCCTTACAAATGCAGTTATTGCTGCTCACACATCCTCAATAAAACATTCCTCCGGCGCGATCCGATTAAGGTAGCCAACGAAATTGAATACTGGCAAAAGAAATACGGCGTGATTAATTTCAGTTTTTACGACGACGCGCTTCTGGTCAAACCGGATAAAATGATTATTCCACTGCTTGCCGAACTCAAAAAGCGAAATTTATCTTGTCGGTTTCACTGCCCCAACGGCCTGCATCTGCGGCAAATCAACGCGGAATTGGCGAAACTTCTCTATACTTCGGGATTCAAAACTATCCGCTTCGGATTTGAAACAGCGGATTTCCAAAGACAAAAAGAAACAGGCGGAAAAGTGGTAAATAAGGAGCTGGAAAATGGCGTGCGGCATTTGAAAAACGCCGGTTACAAAACTACTGATATTGGCATCTATTTATTATGCGGCCTGCCCGGTCAGAGCGCCCAGGAAGTGATAGACAGCATTGATTTTGTTAAAAAATGCGGCGCCAAGCCAATGCTGGCGGAATACTCGCCTATTCCCGGCACAAAAATGTGGGCGGATGCCGTGGCGTCATCACCCTTTGACATTCAGGCGGAACCACTATATCATAACAATTCATTGCTGCCGTGCCGCAATGATGATTTTTCGTATGAAGTTTATACAAAAATAAAAGCGGGATTGAAAGAAAATTAACAAAGCACCAATGTCATTCCGAGGAATAGCATGACGAGGAATCTTGATTATTAATAATTGTAAATATTTCTCCCGTAGGTCGAAGTGACAAACATTAAAAGAAAGAATGAATTCAAAGTAAAGGTTACCACATGGCACCATCTCTTATCTGGATAAAAAATATCGCCATTTTGTTGTTATCGCTGTTTTTTCTGGCTTTCGGTATTAACTTAAAGATGGGTGCTTTCCGGCTGAATGACCCCATAGAGTTTCTGATGGCTTTCTTTTCCGCCTCGCTGGTAATTCTGATTTCTTTAGTGGGCATAATTTATTTTATTTGCCGCTTCATTCCTGCCAAACAAGATGAATTCGACAAAAATGAAACAAAATAAAATCTTCGTGCTTATATTTTTTACGGCGCTGTCGTTCTGCCTGCCGTTCGAGACTTTTGCTCTCGACCTGGAGCAAAGAGTTATCAGGAGCAAACTGAAAAACGGCATCACGGTTCTGATGATGGAGCGCCATATCAGCCCCACTGTTTCGTTGTTCATCCGTCATCGCATCGGCGCCGTTGATGAAAAGCCCGGGGAAACGGGCGCCGCGCATATGCTCGAACACATGATGTTCAAGGGTACAAAAACCATCGGCACAAAAGATTACGCCGCCGAAAAGATACTGCTGGAAGCCATAGAAGAAACCGGCACGGCACTTGATAAGGAAAGGAATAAAGGCCAAAAAGCAGACGCGAAAACCATCGAGAAACTGTCCGCCCGTCTCAGAAAACTTCAGGACGAACATAAAAAATACGTCATCCCCAATGAAATCGATCGTATCTACACACAAAACGGCGGCCTGGACATGAACGCCTCCACCGGACAGGACGTGACCACTTACCACGTCAGTTTGCCGGCCAATAAAATCGAGCTCTGGGCGCGCATCGAATCCGACCGCCTGCTCAATCCCGTTTTCCGCGAATTTTATACGGAGCGCGAAGTGGTTATGGAAGAAAGAAGGCAGCGCGTCGATACCAATCCGGAAGGAAAACTATATGAAGAATTCATGAATACGGCATATAAAGTTCATCCCTACAAAAATCCCATACTCGGCTGGCCCGAAGATATAATGAATTACAGACCAGCTACCATGAAAAGATTCTTCGAAAAATACCGCGCGCCGGAAAATACTGTTATCGCTGTTGTGGGCGCGATAAATCCCAAGGAAACTCTAAAACTTATAGAAAAATATTTCGGCCAGATTCCGGCAGCAAAACAAAAGGATACTCCTCTGCCGCCTGAACCTAAACAAACACAGGAAAGAAGAGCGGAAGTTATCTTCGACGCCAATCCGGCAATGATAATCGGCTACCACAAGCCAAATTTTCCCGCCTTTGACGATTATGTATTCGACGTGATGGAAACTATTCTTTCCCAAGGGCGCACCAGCAGGTTTTATAATGTCCTGTTAACGCAAATGCAAATCGCCACCAGTGTAAACGTGTACAACGGCCTGCCCGCGGCGCGTTATCCCAATCTTTTCACCATTTTTGCCAGACCGCGCCACCCTCATACAAATGACGAACTGGAAGAAGTTATTTACAAGGAAATTGATAAACTGAAAACCAAACAGGTCACAGCACAAGAACTGACTAAGGCAAAAAACCAAATGCGCATGAAATTTATCGGAAGCCTTGATTCCAATTCTAAAATCGCCTCGATCATATCCTACTATGAAGTAATTTTCGGCGATTACAAATACTTTTCCGATTATCTGAAAAATATCGACAAAATCACCGCCGAAGATATCCGGAGAGTGGCAAATACTTATCTGAATAAAGAAAACCGCACCGTGGCAGTTTTAAAGAAAAAGGAAGAATAAATTTTTAATTTATGAATTTAAAAAATATCGGAAATTGCAAAAAAATAATCAGCATTTCTCTGACGCTGTTATGCGTGGTATTCATGAGTACGGTTATTCTTGCGGCAGATACACTCCTTTCTCCCCCAGATAAACTTGTTTTTCCGGCACTGGAATTCGACATTGCAAAACCGGAACGAATTGTTTTAGAAAACGGAATAGTGCTGTTCATTATGGAAGATCATGAACTGCCCGTCATAAACATCAACGGCTTAATCAGGACAGGCTCTATTTACGACCCCCAAGGGAAAGAAGGAGTAGCCGAGCTTACAGGGTACATGATGAGAACCGGCGGCACGTCAAAATTAACCGGCGATGAAATTGATGAACGACTTGATTTTCTGGCCGCCACGGCAACTATTTCCATCTCCTCCGATCACGCCTCGGTCAGTTTATCCGTTTTAAACAAAGACGCGGATGAAGGAATTGAACTTTTATCGCAAATGCTGATGAACCCGGCATTCGATAAAAATAAATTAAAGCTGGCTGTTCAATTGAAACAGGAAAACCTGCGCCGCCTGCAGGATAATCCACAGAGGCTGGCTTTCCGCGAATTCAATAAGCTCATTTACAAAAACAATCCCCGCGGACGCTTTCCTTCACAAAAATCTCTTTCGCGAATAAAACGTGGCGATTTAGTAAAATTTCACCACCGCTTTTTCAGGCCGAATAACACCATGTTTGCCGTAACCGGGAACATCACAAAAGAAGAAGCTGTCGAAAAGTTCACTGAATATTTCGGCAGCTGGAAAAAAGGAAAAGCCGTAGCCGAAGCACCCCAGCCTGAAGGAATATCCAACGCCGGAATATATTATATCGACAGAAAACTGCCCCAGTCAACAATTGTTCTGGGACAATTCGCCCCCGCCAAACTAGACCGGGATTTTTACGCATTCACGGTTCTTGATTTTGTGGCGGGCAGCGGCGGATTTAATTCACGGATTTTCGAAGCTGTACGAAGCAATGAAGGCCTGGCTTACAGCGCGGGAAGTTTTTACCGCGCCCGACCCACTTTCGGCGTTTTCGGCGCTTACGCCTTTACAAAAACCTCTTCAACCCTGCAGGCGCTGGGCCTCATCAATTCGGTGCTTGATGAAATCAGAAATAACATTTTAAGCCAACGGGAACTGGAATGGGCGAAGCAATCAATTAACAACGGATTTATTTTTTCTTTCACCAGTGCAGAACAAATTGCCATCCGTCAGATGAACAGCGAATTCGAAAATCTGCCGTCCGACTACATGGACAACTACACAGATAATATCGAAAAAGTAACTTCCGCAGATTTAAACAGATTGGCGCAAAAATATCTGGATAAAAGCAATAACGTTGTTCTGATACTGGGAGACACCGGCGGCTTCGAAGAATATCCGGCACAGTTAGCTGAACCGGAATTTATAATCCCGATAATATAATTTAGCGTAAGGTGATTGAGAATTCTATGAAGGATAATGAGATTTTAATAAAAAAAATATTTAAAAAGATAGATTCCTACCGCAAAGCAATGATTGATCTGCAAATCGCGCTTACCGCGGCAAAAGCGGTAGGACCCGAAAACGGAGGCGAAGGAGAATCCCATAAGGCGCAGGTGTTGAAAAAATATCTTAAAGAGCTTGGTTTCACAAATTTCCGCCACTACGACGCTCCCGATAAAAGCGTACCCGCAGGTTTTCGGCCGAACTTCGTCACTACTATCAAAGGAAAAAATAAAAATAATTTTGTCTGGATTTTGACTCATCTGGATGTTGTTCCGCCGGGAGAATTAAAATTATGGAGCCGCGACCCGTATCAGGCATACGTCCAAAACGGCCGTATTATCGGCCGTGGTGTTGAAGATAACCAGCAGGATATGGTGGCATCAATATTTGCTGTTAAGGCTTTTATCGATAATGGAATTATGCCCGCCAAATCCATAGGCCTTGCCTTTGTTTCCGATGAAGAAACATCCAGTAAAATGGGGCTGGATTACATGCTCAAGTGCAAAAACCAGCCTTTTGGAAGAAACGATTTGATTATTGCGCCTGATGTCGGAAACAACAAAGGAACATTGATTGAAGTTGCCGAAAAAAGCATGCTCTGGCTGCGCTTCAAAACAAAGGGGAAACAGTGCCACGCCTCGAAGCCTGACTTGGGAAAAAACGCTTTTGCCGCGGCATCTCACCTGGTAGTTCGATTAGGCGCGTTAAAAAAACGTTTTTCCAAAACAGACACTTTGTTTAACCCTCCTGCAAGCACATTCGAACCGACAAGAAAAGAGGAAAATGTAGGCAATATCAATACGATACCCGGAGAAGACGTTTTTTATCTGGATTGCCGCGTCTTGCCGCAATATAATTTAAATGATGTTATTGCAGATATCAAAAAAATAACCAGTGATGTGGAAAAAAAATTCAAAGTAAAAGTAAAAATATCGATCATCCAGAAACTTCAGGCGCCAGAACCAACCGCTACTAATGCACCGGTTGTGCGTGCTTTACGCAAAGCGATTAAAAACGTCTACTCGGTAAGAGCATCCGCGGGCGGTGTCGGCGCCGGAACTGTTGCCGTTTTTTTCCGGAAAAAAAACTACCCTGTCGCTGTTTGGTCAAAAATGAACCTGAGCGCTCATCAGCCGGACGAATACTGCACAATCGATAACATGCTGGGCAACGCAAAAGTTTTCGCACACATATTTCTTCAGGATTAAATTGTATTGCGTTGCCTATTTCTAAATGATAGAATTCTTCATGTTAAATTGTTTTGCTAAAAACATATTATATTTAATGAGGTTAAAGATTAATTGAAGCAGCGGATTAAAAACGCAGCAAAGGAAGATATTTCTTTTCCGAATCATAATTTGATCAAAACTCTTTGCGGTGAAAATGACAAAAATCTTAGGCTTATGGAAAACCTTGAAAAGGTAAAAATAAGGGCTTGGGGAAATAATCTTTCCATTTCCGGAAAAGACAGCAATGTACACACTATCAGCTCCATGCTGCGGCAGCTCTATTCCATAATGGACAAAGGCTGGCGCATCCAGCCGGCTGATATTGACTACGCTCACCGAATTATTTCTGAAGATATCAATTTTGATCTGTCCAGCATTTTCCTCGACACTGTATTCATTTCTTCCCAAAAAAGAATTATTACCCCTAAAAGCATAGCGCAAAAACTCTACATAGAACACATGCGCAACTTTGATATGGTTTTTGCCATTGGTCCCGCCGGCACAGGAAAAACATATCTCGCGATGGCCATGGCCGTATCATATCTGCTGGAAAAGAAAATTCAGCGCATCATCCTGGCACGACCGGCTGTGGAAGCAGGTGAAAAACTTGGTTTTTTGCCGGGAGACATGGCGGAAAAAGTGAATCCATATCTTCGCCCTTTATATGACGCCCTTTACGATATGATTGACATGGAGCGGGCAGGCGCCTTGATCAGCAAGGGATTGATCGAAGTCGCACCTCTTGCCTTCATGCGCGGACGCACACTCAACGACTCTTTTGTTATTTTGGATGAAGCTCAAAATACCACATCTGAACAAATGAAAATGTTTTTGACAAGGTTAGGTTTCGGTTCTAAAGCAATAATTACCGGCGACATTACTCAGGTGGATTTGCCCGGCGACAAAAACTCCGGCTTGATTGAGGCGCAGCGGATTTTAAAAAGAATAGAAAATATACGCTTTGTTTATTTTTCCGATATTGATGTTGTCCGCCACCCACTGGTCAGTGACATTATAAAAGCCTACGCCGTCATGGATAAACAAAAAAAAGAATAATTCAAAAAACGGCGAATAAAACAATGATGTTCATCACAGCAACAAAAAATAAAATATCGCACTTAGCCGATAAACTGCAAGAAAAGTATAAAAAAATTATCAGTCTTTTGAACAACAGCAGTTTTCAAAAATGGAGCATTGTTACCATTCTCAGTCTGGTCATGGCTCTGATTCTGGCGCCGGAAATTCATTTTTCTTCACCCACTTTTCACGAGGGAATGATCGCGGAGCATGACATCAAAGCAGACCGTGAATTTCTTGTCGAAGACCAAAAAGCAACCAAAAAAAGACGGGAAGAAGCTCAACAAAGTGTTTTGCCGGTTTACGATTACGACAGCAATCTTGCCGCTGCCATCAGAACAAAAATTTACAAAGCTTTTTTTGCGTCCTTTCGGGAATTAAAAAATGTTCAGGCTATACACAAAGAAAATGATTCCCTGTCCGACATGCCGGTTTCGCAAAAAAGAAAACGAAAGCTGGAAACAAATCTCGGTATTACCCTGTCCGTTGAAGAATTCTATGTCCTGCGCCAGAAGCAATTTTCTCCGGCCCTGCAGCGCAACATTTACCGTGTAATTTCTTATTTCTATGAAGACAAATATCTTACCAGCGTTCCACTGAGCAAAAACGAAATGGATACCGGAATCACCGTAAGGGATGTCAACACTCAGGAAGAAGAGGACATCAACGACTTATCGGCTATCCTCAATATTCAGGAAATTGACACATTACTTCAACAAAGGGTCAATTCCATCTTCAGGTCAGATAATTACGCGACCAGAAGAGCAATTTTTTCCGTTACCAAAAAATTAATCGAACCGAATCTTACGTTCAATAAAGATACAACAGAAAAGAAAAAACTCGCCGCGATGGAAGAAGTAAAGCCGACTCTTTTCAAAGTGCAAAATAATGAAATGATTGTTCGGGAAGGAGAAAAAATAGGATACAACACGCTGCTCAAGCTTGAGGCCTTTTACAAAACCACGGGAGACGACAAATTCTCCGCGTTTGCGGTTTTTGTGGGAATTTTCTTAACCGCCCTTTTCCTCTCCATAATTTTATACTTCTGGCGCACCAGAAACTGGGTTAAACCTTCCAACCGGACTAATCTTGATTTTCTGATAATGGGCATACTTGCCATAATACAAGTAGTTTTCGTTAAAGTGGGTATTTTTATTTCTCTGGCTATCAGCAGGGCTTTCCCCTCCATACCGCCGGATGCCTTTTTTTTCGCCATTCCTTTTGCCTTCGGGGCCGTCATCATTGCTGTTTTAATAAACAGAAATATCGCCATGATTCTTGGCATTTTCATCGCCTTTTTAATCGCTTTTCTTTTTAATGAAAGAATCGCCATGCCTCTTTACTGTTTTCTTGGTTCGATTGCGGCGTCTTATCGTGTTGTTCGCAGCCATCAACGTTCCGCTTTTCTCAGAGTCGGCGTATTTTTAGGTCTTATTAACATGGCGGCAATTATTTGCATCAATTTTCTTACCGGCAATCTATTTAACGACCTATTGATAAGACTCGCCATGGGATTTATCGGAGGAATATTAACCGGCATATTGGTAGCCGGCATCACCCCCATTTTCGAAAGCCTGTTCGGTTACATAACCGACATAAGACTTCTGGAACTGGGCAATCTCAACCAGCCGCTTTTCCAGCAAATGATTATCGAAGCACCGGGTACTTATCATCACAGCATTATTGTCGCTTCACTTGTCGAAACTGCGGCTGAAGCTATCGGGGCAAATTCGCTTTTGGCAAAAGTAAGCGCTTATTATCACGATATCGGCAAGCTGACCAAGCCCCAATACTTTATCGAAAACCAAAACGACATTCAAAACAGGCACGACAACCTTTCCCCAAAAATGAGCAGCCTGGTAATTATCTCGCATGTAAAAGACGGTTGTGAGCTGGCGGCAAAACAGAAACTCGGGCAGCAAATTATAAACATTATTCGCGAGCATCACGGCACAAGCATAGTCAGTTACTTTTATGACAAGGCAAAAAAGAATTCTAACAGGGGCACAAATAAACTATCAGAAAACGATTTCCGTTATCCGGGACCGAAGCCTCAAACCAAAGAAGCCGGCCTGGTCATGCTGGGAGACATTATAGAAGCTTCTTCACGCACACTTTCCAACCCGACACCGGCCAGAATACGCTCCCTGGTGCGGGAAAGAATAGAGAGTGTCTATACGGACGGACAACTTGACGAGTGTGAATTGACGCTGAAAAACCTTAACACGATAGGTGAAGCTTTTATAAAAATTCTGACCGGAATATTTCACCACCGCATAGACTACCCCACAACACCCAAAAAAGAAACAAATGGCAAAAAAGAAACCAAAGAACCTGCAGATAAAAAACAATCAAAATAAAATCAGCATAAATGTGCGTAAAATCCGCGCTTCTTTGCAAAACATCATGCGCGCGCTGGATTGCCTTGATGTGGAGCTGAGTATTTCCTTGGTTGATGATGAACAAATAAAAAATATCAATAAACAATACCTCGGAAAAAATAAGCCAACCAATGTTCTTTCATTTTCCATGCGAGAAAACGAATATGGCGATATCAATCCTCATATTTTAGGCGATATTGTTATTTCTGCGGAAACCGCGCAAAAAGACGCTTTAAAAGGCGGGCTTACGCTCGCGCAGGAAATAGATTATTTGCTTATCCACGGCCTTTTGCACCTGCTGGGGTATGATCATGAAGAAGCGGGCAAGGACGAGGCAATAAAAATGAGAAGGAAGGAAAAAGAACTTTTTCACGCAATACACGGTAAAATTACAAGATTATACTGAATGAAATTTGTCCTGGAGCGCAGTGCTTGACAGCCGATATTTTTTCCCTTAGTATTCATAGACATAATTGAAATAATCAGCTTATTATCAATTGGTTTATATATTTTAAAAACGCAGGAGGTAACATAATGGAATTGAATTTAAAAGGCAAAGTCGCTCTTATCACCGGTGGAAGCCGCGGTATCGGCCGCGCCACGGCGCTCGGTATGGCCGAAGCGGGAGCGGATATAGCTATTGCCAGCCGCAAACTTCCCGATTTGGAAAACGTGGCCGAAGAAATAAAAGGCCTGGGTAAAAAATGCCTGCCGGTGGCGACCCACGTTGGAAAACTTGATGAAATAAACAATCTTGTAAAAAAAGTTGTGGATGAATTCGGCCGGATCGATATACTGGTAAATAATGCAGCTACGAACCCGACCATGGCCGCGGCGATAGATATTGATGACCGCGCATGGGATTCGATCATGAACCTTAACCTCAAAGGTTTATTTTTCCTCAGCCAGGCTGTAGCAAAATTAATGAAAGAAAAAGGCGGGGGGAAGATTGTTAACGTCGCTTCCATTGCCGGTATTACCCCGGACATACTTCCCGTTTATTCGATAAGCAAAGCCGGCGTGATTATGGCCACCAAAGTTATGGCTCAGCAATGGGCTCCGTACAATATCAGGGTAAACACTCTTGCTCCGGGACTTACCAAAACGAAATTCAGCGAACCGCTGTGGAGCAATCCGAATATACTTAACATGGCAATGAGCAGAACGCCTTTGGGCAGGCCGGCTGAACCGGACGAAATGGTGGGAGCCATCATATTTCTCGCTTCCGACGTGTCAAGTTACATAACCGGGCAGGTTATTGCTGTCGACGGCGGAGTGACTATTTAACTTTAAAATTTGGAGATGAAACATATGCCGGCATGGGAAAAAATAGCACAAGAGTTTAAGTCTTTGTTAAAGCTAAAAACAGAACCGGTTGCCTTCCGGTGTCTGGATAAAGCTGAAGAGTTGGACAAAATAAAAAATGTGGTGCGTCTGAACCGGGGCTTCACTTACTGCCAGGTTCCATTTCTGGCCAGAGTTTTAGGACAAACAATAGGTATTACCAAGAAAGACCCTATCGGTATTCGCTGCACCCGCTTACACGGTCTGCGTGAAGCAACCGATAAAAGCATGCAGGCGGAAGCGGAAATGCTCTCCCAAACCTGGTTTGCATCCCCGGCCGACGCCATGAGGCAGCAGCGCGAAACACCGCGCCTTCCGGTATGTGAAACCATAGTCACCGCCCCGTTAGTCAAGGATAAATTCGAGCCGGAAGTTGTCTCCATATACGGCAATCCCGCCCAGATTATGATGATATTATGCGGAATGCAGAAAGAAAAATACGAACGCTTCCAGTTCTTTTTTATCGGCGAAGGCGCCTGCGCTGATTCTCTTGTGCAATGCTATGTCACCGGCAAACCGGCGCTGGCAATACCCTGCTTCGGCGAAAGATCGATGGGACAGGTAACAGATGATGAAATTATTGTCTCTCTGCCTCCTTCAGAGTTGGAACGCGCCATCTCCGGGATGAAGAAACTTGCCAAGATCGGTTTTAATTATCCTGTGACATATATTGGAGGTTTAACCGATCCTACCTCAGTTCTATCCCAGTTTTATCCTTCAGCTAAAAATAATAATAATTAATAAATTCAGTTTTGTTGTGATTTGCAGATAAAGATAATTTTAAAAAATACTTGAACAAAAACCGCGCTTTGGGTATAATAACAACATGTTTATAAAATTGCATGTTTCAGGAAATAGACATATCAGAAAGATTATCACAGTCTTCTTGGCTTTTTTCGTTCTTTCTTCAGCCCCTGTTTGCTTTGCTGATATTTATAAATACATTGACGAAGAGGGTGTTTTGCATTTAACAAACGTGCCCTCCATTCCCAATGCCCGGTACGTGCTGGTTCTCAAGGAAAAGCGCGTTCATTTCAAATCTGATATTGACATAAACAAATACGATCACATAATCAGCAATATCTCAAAAAAATTTAAGGTTGACCCGGCTTTAATTAAGGCGGTAATCAAGGCGGAATCCAACTTTGATCATAAAGCAGTTTCACCGGTAGGTGCCCAGGGCTTAATGCAGCTGATGCCAGCCACGGCATACGCTCTGCAGGTGGAAGACGTTTTCATCCCGGAAAATAATATTGAAGGGGGAGTTCGCTACCTGCGTTATCTTCTTAATACTTATAAAAACGATTTAACGCTGGCTTTGGCCGCGTACAATGCCGGAGAAACAGCGGTGGCACGCTACAACAACAACGTGCCGCCTTTCCGCGAGACTCAAAATTACATCAGGCGTGTTTTGAGTTACTATGACGAGTTCAAAAAAAAATAAATTAATCATCGTTTTCATCAACATAAAGATACCTTCGAAAACCGGCCACCCTTTTATCTTTTATTCCCTTAATCTGCGTTAGCTCTTCCATATCTCTGAATTTTCCCAATCTTTCACGAAGTTCTATTATTTTTTTTGCCGTCGCCTCGCCAATACCCCTGACATAAATCAATTCTTCCCTGCTTGCCTTGTTTATATCCAAACGCATCCCCAAGGCGATTCTGTGCTGGGCGCTCATTTCGGAGACAATAATTTCTTTTTCCCGCTCCTCTCCTTTAAAAACTATTCTCATTCCATCTGCGAGCAGAAAGTCCTCTGCGGGCAATGTTTCGAAACCTGCCTCTTGGAAAAACTGATATGATGAAATACCCGACGAAATAAAGTAAATTCCTTGCGTTTTCTCATTTTCCACGATTTCAACAGATATAGAATCAGCAAATTGTTCGCTGAACTTGGGAAGGTTGTAATTAAAATTAGAACAAGCAAGGTAAAAAAAATAAAAAAAGGGGATAACCGCCAATATCATACTTAAAGCGATTATGCCCCTTATTTGATTGTCTGAAATAAACTGTGGGTTATTTCTTTTTTTCCAATCCAAATGCATCGTGAAGCACCGATACGGCAAGCTCCGTATACTTTCTCTGTATAACGCAGGAAATTTTTATTTCCGAGGTGCTGATCATCATTATATTTACACCCTCATTAGCCAAGCTAGTAAACATTTTTGCCGCGACTCCCGAGTGGCTGGCCATACCAACTCCAATAATGGAAATCTTAGCCACCTGATCGTCAACTTCAATATTCTTCGCCCCGATTTTTTTGGCAGTAGCATCTACTATTTTTTTCGCTTCCATTAAATCCTTTTTGGAAACGGTGAAAGTCAGATCCGTATGACCTTCCAGGCTGGCATTCTGAATAATCATATCCACATTAATATTATTTCCCGAAAGTGGTGAAAATAATGCGGCGGCAATCCCAGGTTTGTCCGGAACATGAACAACCGTAATCTTCGCCTGATCACGATCGTAGGTAATTCCCGATACTACTTCTTTTTCCATATCTTTATCCTCCTTAGTCACAAGTGTTCCCCCTTGATTCGAAAAGGTTGACTTGACGTAAACGCGAACATCAAATTTTTTAGCCATTTCCACAGAACGAGGCTGCAACACCTTCGCGCCGGTAATAGCCATTTCCAGCATTTCATCGTATGAAATTTTATCCAGCCTTTTTGCTTTGTTGCAGATATTAGGATCTGTCGTGTACACTCCGTCAACATCGCTATAAATATCGCACTGCTTGGCCCTCAGCGCCGCGGCTAAAGCAACCGCACTGGTATCTGAACCGCCGCGCCCAAGAGTGGTGATATTATTATCAGTATCCACACCCTGAAAACCGGCAACGACAACGATAACACCTTTTTTCAGCTCTTTACGTATTTTTTGTGTATCAATATGCTCAATTCTTGCTTTTTTATGGGCATTATCCGTCTTTAACGGAATTTGAAAACCTAAAAAAGATTTTGCAGGGTACCCCAGCTGATTTAGGACAATTGCCAAAAGCGACACAGTAACCTGTTCTCCCGTGGAAATCAGAGAATCATATTCTCTGGCTTCGGGAACTTCAGCGGCAGAGTTCGCCAGGGCAATCAGCCTGTCGGTTTCACCGGCCATCGCCGATAAAATAACAACCACAGTGTTGCCCCTTTTCCTTTCGTATATCACTTTTTGAGCCACATTTTTTATTTTTCCGATATCCGCAACCAATGTGCCTCCGAATTTCTGCACAATCAACGACATTTTTATGTAACCTCCGTATTCAAATCTTTCGCCAAATCCCTTAATCTGTCTTTCATGCCCTGAATTTCGATATCACGCCTGTGGTCATCTATATATTTTATTTTTATGAAAAAAGCGGTTGACGGAATAATATTTTGGACTTTTTCCGCCCATTCAACAACAACAATTCCCGGCGCGTTGAAGTATTCTTCATATCCCAAATCATCAAACTCCGAATAACAATTCAGTCTGTATACATCAAAATGATAAAGTTTGCACCTGCCCGGATATTCATTGATTAAAGTAAATGTCGGGCTGGTTATCTGATAATCTTTACTCACACCCAAACCTCGCGCCAATCCGGCAGTGAAGCATGTTTTACCGGAACCTAATTCTCCGGAAAGCGCGACTATATCTCCTTGTGTCAACTTACGCGCTAACTTGCGCGCTACTTCCATCGTCTCCTGCGCACTTTGCGAAATTAACGCGATTTTCCCTTTCTTATTTACGCCCATGTGAAATTCTTGCTATTGGAGCTATTTTTTTCCAGTATCACAAAAGCCATAGAATCTTTTCTTGTATGCGTTAAGCTAATATGGATTCTATTAATATCTTTTTTCTTTGCCTGCTGCTCGGCTTCGCCGTGTAAGATCAGCGAAGGCTTGCCTCTTTCATCTCGAGATACCTCTACTTCTCTTAATTTAACACCCATACCCAAACCGATACCCAACGCCTTCAAAAAAGATTCTTTCGCCGCGAATCTCGCCGCGTAATGAATAAATGCCTGGGCGTGTTTCGCGCAATATTCAATTTCTTTTTCGGAAAAGACCCTCTGTAAAAATTTATCGCCCCATTTGTCTATAATCTTTTCTACGCGTTCGTTTTCTACCAGGTCTATACCGATTCCGTAAATCATTTTTTCCCTTATTGCGCGTGAACCACCGCATCAACTACCGCGGCTATTTTCTTCATCGGGGCAACATCGTGAACACGGATAATATGACAGCCGTTCATTATTGACGCGGCAACTGTCGCGGCGGTGCCTTCGAGTCTATCAGACGGCTGCCCGCCAATCACCTGTCCCAAAAAAGATTTCCGTGATGTGCCGATCATTATCGGAAATCCCAAACTCTTTAATTCAGATAAATTTTTTATAATCCTGTAATTATCCTGCACAGATTTGCCAAAACCTATTCCCGGGTCAACAACCAGACATTCTTTTTTAACGCCCGCGTCCATCGCCTTTTGGGCGCTCTTCTTTAAATAACCGGTTATTTCTCCCATCAGGTCACGATAATTTAAATCACCCTTTTGCATAGTTTCCGGCCGGCCACGCATGTGCATGATAATAAGCGCGGCCCCGGTCTTTCTTACAGTTTTAGCCATTTTCTTATCGGCTTTTAATGCGCTGATATCATTTATTATTTCCGCGCCGGCATCGATAGACCTTTCGGCAACCCGCTCTTTTCTTGTATCGACTGATATGGGTATTTTTATTTTTTTGGCCAAATATTCCACTACCGGCACAACTCTTTTTAACTCGATGTTTAAAGGAACCGAGTTGGCGCCCGGACGGGTCGACTCTCCCCCGATATCTATAATATCAGCACCCTGGTCGGCCATTTCCAAAGCATGATCAATCGCTTTTTTCTGATCGTTAAAAGCTCCTCCATCGGAAAAAGAATCGGGAGTCACATTCAATATTCCCATAACCAGAGTTTTCTTTCCCAATTTGATTTCACGCCTTGATGTTATTAAAACATATTCATTTTGATTCACATGTGAGATTATTTCATCAATATCTCTCGCGATCTTTCCAAGGCCGAATGGTTGATCTTCTACTTTTCCGGCGAAAGCGGCAATCTGCTTTTGTGTACCCATAATCAGAACATCGGTAGCCTCGATACCGCAGGAAACGCTCTGCCGGGACACAGCCGCATCGCCACCGACAGAAATCATTTCCTGTTTTAAAATATTTGCTATTTTGCAAGGTTGCGCTTCGAGCAGAATATTGATGCTGTGAACTTTCGTGGCCATCGCTTTTATGCCATAAGGATCCACTCCGATTTTTTTAAAAACGGATACGGCATCTTGTGCATTATCTATTTTAATGACTCTCAAACAACAACACCTATAGCGATTATTTTTGCTTCGAATGCGATATCTGCCACAAAGAAGATATTTTTTAAGATGTGGTCTGAGCTGCCGGTTTCTGTTGGGGCAAGGCGTCTCCGATAAGAGCATCAATTTCCGCACCGCTCAACACTTCTTTTACCAGAAGTTCGCCGGCTATCCTATGCAATATTTCGATATGGTCAGTTATAAGTTTTTTTGCTTTTTCATAATTACGCGATACAATCGATTTCACTTCCGCATCAATATTTTTGGCCGTCTCTTCACTGTAATCTTTGTGTGTGGCAAATTCGCGCCCCAAAAATATCTGCTCTTCTTTCTTGCCGTAACTGAGCGGACCCAATTTCTCACTCATCCCCCACTCACAAACCATTTTTCTTGCTAAGTTCGTCGCGCGCTCGATGTCATTGCCTGCCCCTGTGGTAAAATCGTTTAAAACCACTGCTTCAGCGGCACGGCCACCCAGAAGTATGGAAATAGAGTTTTCCAGATATTCCTGCGGATAAGTATGTTTTTCATCAATCGGCAGCTGTTGGGTCAGCCCCAAAGCCCTGCCTCTAGGAATAATTGTCACCTTGTGTATAGGGTCGGTTTCCGGAATCAGGCGCGCTACCAGGGCATGGCCTGTCTCATGATATGAAGTGTTGCGTTTTTCCTGATCGCTGATTACCATGCTTTTTCTTTCCGAGCCCATCAGAATTTTATCCTTGGCAAACTCAAAATCGTTCATGTTGACTTTATCACGGTTCCCGCGGGCCGTGTTGAGAACCGCCTCATTTATGACATTTTCGATGTCTGCCCCCGATGTTCCCGGCGTGCCGCGCGCCAAGACGGCAAAATCGACATCATCATCCAAAGGCGCTTTTCGGGCGTGCACTTCAAATATCTTTTCCCTGCCTTTCACATCCGGAAGCGGCACGATAACCTGTCTGTCAAAACGTCCCGGACGCAAGAGCGCCGGATCAAGAACATCCGGTCGATTCGTAGCGGAAATAAGAATAACTCCTTCGTTGGATTCAAAACCATCCATTTCCACAAGAAGCTGATTGAGCGTCTGTTCCCGTTCATCATGACCGCCCCCCAGTCCGGCGCCACGATGACGGCCGACGGCGTCGATTTCATCGATAAATACTATGCACGGAGCGTTCTTTTTAGCCTGGGCAAACAAATCACGAACACGGGAAGCGCCCACGCCCACAAACATTTCCACAAAATCAGAACCGCTGATGCTTAAAAAAGGCACTTCCGCTTCCCCGGCAATGGCGCGCGCCAAAAGCGTCTTTCCCGTACCGGGAGGCCCTACCAGCAACAAACCTTTGGGAATTCGTCCGCCAAGTTTTGTGTACTTGCGCGGATCTCTTAAAAAATCTATGACTTCTTCCAGTTCGTATTTTGCCTCATCAATTCCCGCGACATCCGCAAATGTGACTTTTTTCGACTTATCGGTTACCAGTCGCGCCCGGCTTTTGCCGAAAGACATCGCCTTGCCGCCGCCTGACTGCATCTGACGCATAAAAAATATCCAGACACCAATAAGAAGCAGGAAAGGAAACCAGGAAATAAAAACTGTCATATACCAGGGCGAATCTTCCGACGGTTTCGCGGTAATCTTAACATTTTTGTCTCTGAACTGCCCAACCAAAGAATCATCCTTGGGAGCGTAGGTTCTAAACAAGTTTCCGTTAGTCAGCCGGCCGGTAATGCTGTTTCCCTGAATGGTTACTTCACTGATTTCACCCCTTTCCAGATGAGAAATCATTTCGCTGTAAATCAAGTCTCGTTGCATCGTTTTAGGCTGGCTCAATATCTGCCAGATAAGTAAAAATACCAGCAGCAAAGCCAGAATCAGGGCAATATTTTTCGAAGATTGGTTCAACATTTTCTCCTTAAATTTAAATTTCCTATCTAATCTCTATAATAATATACAATTTAACTCAAATATTGAGACTGTAAAATAATCTGTGTAAATGGAAATTTCATATTGTTTCCAAATCGAATCTGCCTTGATACATAACAGCCAGTTGAGAAATTGTCAACGCCCAGTTGGCCAAAGGCATCGTCCA
>DSAV01000202.1 GCA_011046295.1 Deltaproteobacteria bacterium
TGTTGGATTATGAAAGATAAAGTTTTGCATTTTATAAATCCTTTCGCTTTATAAAAAATCATTAATCGTAAGTATAATGTCAAAGGCAAAGCAAATCACTCATGTGGTGATTTGCCCTGTCTTAGCATTTTAATGCACAAGTAGAAATTTCAGGGTAGGGTTTTGTGCCGCCGGCTGAAACTTATTTAACTACTAGGGCGTTTCAAAAAACTGATGCGGCTGAAAAATACAAATATTCGCGTCACCAGCGATATTACCATCGGTTATTTCCACAAAGTAGCCGTAGCTGGTATTTGGTTTCAACTCAGTTTCAATGATAACTTCTCCTCTGTTCAATCCGGCCTTTGGTTGATTCTGGAACAGTCTCTGTGTGTAGATGTTGTCGAACCAGGCAAGATTGTTGCCGTCAAATTCTTTCGGTATGGAAGACTGCGCCAGGCGATAAACATAATACGCGTCGTGATTGTCCACATCCTTGAGCGTTTTCCAACTGCATTTGATATTCTTGCGCGCGGACCCGGCTTTCAACGGATTTTTTTTGGAAGGTGAAAATGAATCCAAAATTTTCTGCCGGTGTTTCAGGTAAGAAGAAACCATCGCCTGGGAAGGGGCGCTTTTCTGCATACGCGATTTTTTTACCACCGCGCCGTCTTTGCAGGTAATTTCAATCGTGTATTCTCCTTCTTTCATAAAACCGGTGGGCAGATTTATCATGTACCAGTAGTTGGGAATTTTAGGATCATAAAACCAGCCGTTTAATGTTTCATTGTTAAATTTTTCGTTGGAAAATTTAACTTCGTAACCGCCGGGCCCGTAGCCCATAATTTTTTCGATCATTTCCGGCGCGACTACGTCGGGCGTGGGAAACAGGGCGACAAGAAATTTGTGCGTTTCCTTAGGCATGCGGGAATCTTCAAAATCCCAGTAAACGTCACAGGCCATGATATCGAAAATCTTAATTTCTGCGTTTGCCATAGTTTTTCTCCTTTTTACTGTTATTTAACGTCTTTTATTCTTTATACATTGGTACAAAATGTGTGCCGAAGGATGAAAGAAAATTTTCCTCATAAATCGCCGTATTAATAACTATTTACAAAATAAATGCAAGCTGATGTCATAAATATATGTGCCATGGCACATATATGATGCGGCACAATTGTGTGTCATAACATCATAATAGCCAGCTTATCTGGCGGAGATGCTTTCTTTGGCGGCAAATAGTGCCCGCCAAAACACAAATTTCACATATTGAAGCAGTATAACACATGCGCCCGGGTATTTTCCCTTATGTGTGAAAAATTAAGCTCCGCTTCTTTGCGATTGCCACATGGGCAATATACCCATTATTTTGTCTATATTACTAATAATATTAAATAAAAACCGAATATTCCTCATTATTATAATCAAAGTTGGTTATTTCTTGAAGAAAAAATAATTCGGATAGGAAAACCCTCCACATCTTTTCTTCTATTTTCTTAGTAATTTTAAGTTTTTAATTAAAAAAAACTTGACAAAGCAGTTTTGTCCTCTTATAGTGGAGCAAAGTGGTTTGATGTGGAGGGTAGTAGTGTCTGTTTTTAGGGGTCAGCATCATCACACGATAGACGAAAAGGGAAGGGTCATTTTCCCGTCCAAGTTCCGCGAAATCTTCGCGCGGCAGTATGACAACCACATGGTCATTACCAACTGGGACGGTTATCTGATGGTTTTTCCCTATGATGAATGGCGTATCATCGAAGAAAAAATTTCACATCAATCAATCCTGCGCAAAGAGGTCCGCGATTTTCAAAGATTCTTCATGTCCGGCGCGGTGGACTGCAATCTGGATAATCAGGGAAGAGTGCTCATTCCTCCGGCACTGCGCGAGTACGCGGGTCTGGAAAAAGATATCATTATGGCCGGTATGATTAGAGTAGTTGAAATTTGGTCGAAAGACCGTTTTGAAAACAAAATGAAAAAAGTCGGTTCCGATATCAGCCGTTTTGGTGAATTTGTGGCTGATTTGGGAATATGAAAATGAAAGACGACTTCTTCCACGAACCGGTAATGGTCAGAGAGGTTGTCGAAATGCTCTTGACGAATAGACAAGGCGTTTATGTGGACGGCACAATAGGTGGCGCGGGACACGCCGGCGCTATACTGGAGAACACGAATGCCTTTTTGGTGGGAATTGACCGCGACGAGGAAGCGTTGCTGTTCGCGGAAAAAAAATTGTCGCGATTCGGAAAACGTAAAGTTTTAGTTCAGGCAAATTTTGCCGAGTTGAGTGAGGTGCTGAAAAAACTGGACATAAAAAAAGTTGACGGCGTGTTATTTGATCTGGGCGTCTCATCCCGTCAGCTGGATAATCCCGAGAGAGGTTTCAGTTTTAATTATGATGCTCCTCTCGACATGCGCATGAATCGCGGCGCGAAGCTCAGCGCGTACGATGTCGTCAATGGTTTTGAGCAAAGTGAGCTGGAAAGAATTATCAGGTCATACGGGGAAGAAAAAATGGCGGCAAGAATAACAAGAGCAATAGCAAAAAAAAGACAGCTCGCGCCGATTGAGAAAACCACGCAACTGGCGGATATCGTTGCCGGAGCTATTCCCGCGAAATTTAAAGGCCGCAAAACTCATCCGGCCACAAAAACATTTCAGGCCATCAGAATAGCCGTAAATAATGAACTTGATAATATAAAACCGGGTATCGCCGGCGCGGTGGAAGCGTTAAAATCAGGCGGTCGCCTTTGTGTGATTTCTTTTCATTCACTGGAAGACCGTATTGTAAAAAACGAATTCAAATCCATGGCCGGCGGCTGTACCTGCCCGAAAGATATTCCCTATTGCGTCTGCCAGCGACAGGCAAAACTTAAACCGGTAACCACCAAAGCGATTAAATCGTCGCCGGAAGAAATAAAACACAACCCGCGCGCCCGCAGCGCCAGGCTGCGCGTTGCCCAGAGGTGCTGAAATGGCCCATGCCGTCTCTACCCGTACTATGCCGCGTTTTCGGGAAGCAAAAACTACTTCTCTGGGAATCAAATATTCGACATTTATCGTTGTCGCGGTAGTTTTCATGTTTGTCGCCTTGATTTACGTCGGTTCACATATACGCATGACGGAACTGGAGTACAAAATTGCCGCCCAAATGAGCGAAAGGGAGCTCAAGCTTGAAGAACAAAAGAAATTAAGATTGGAGATGGCGATGCTGAAAGCTCCGCAAAGAATTGAGAAGGTGGCCAGAAAACAATTGCGGATGTCATATCCTGAAAGCAAACAGGTTATTGTCCTAAAGAATTCAGGAGAATGATATGGCTATACACAAGAGAAGATGGTTAAAATTCAGGATAGGAAGCGTACTGGTTGTTTTTATGGTACTGTTTGTTGCCCTGATATCGCGCGCTTTTCAATTGCAGGTTTTATCAAGTCAAAATCTCAAAGCGATGGCCCAAAGGCAGCATACGGCCAGCCTGCAAATGCAGCCGGAAAGAGGCGTGATTTATGACCGAAACGGCGAAAAACTTGCCCTGTCCATAATGGTTGATTCCGTCTGCGCCGATCCATCCAGAATTTCCGATGCGGACGCGGTTTCCGCGCAAGTCGCCAAAATTCTTAATGTGAACCGGCAATCAGTCTATAAACAAATATCCCGGCCTAAAAACTTCAGCTGGCTTGCCCGAAGAATATCGCCGGAACAGGCCGCGAGCATTAAGAACGCCGATATCGAAGGAATATTTCTGGTTAAAGAGCCACGGAGATTTTATCCCAACGGTCAATTGGCCGCGCATCTGCTCGGATTCGTGGGGGATGATAACAGCGGCCTGGAAGGATTGGAATTCCGATATGAATCAATATTGAAGGAAGATCCGAAAAGATTGGCATGGGTGCGTGACGCGAAAGGGAAGAAACTCTTCCTGCGCGCCGAAAAGGCTGAAGAGGCAGTGGATGAAGCCTTAAACCTGGTTTTAACTATTGATAACCGGATTCAATATCTGGTGGAATCGAATCTTAAAGAAGCAGTAGAAGCAAGGGGCGCCAAGGGCGGAATCGCCATTGTGATGAATCCGAAAACCGGAGAGATTCTGGCGCTGGCCAATGAAACAGGTTTTAATCCTAACAATATCAGCGGTCTTTTACCGGACGTGTGGCGAAACCGGGCGGTAACGGATGTTTTTGATCCGGGGTCCACTTTTAAACCATTTTTGATTGCGGCGGCCCTGGAGGAAAAAAAGGTCAGGGAAGATGAAAAGATTTTCTGTGAAGACGGCTCCTTTACCGTAGCTAACAGAGTGTTTCGCGAAGCAGGAAGAAAACGTCACGGATATTTGTCCGTCAGCGATATTCTCAAGTTTTCAAGTAACATCGGTTCAGTAAAAATAGCGCAAAAACTCGGCAAAGAAAAATACTACGAATATATTCAGGATTTCGGTTTTGGCGTGCGCACCGGGATAGAATTACCCGGCGAATCTCCGGGAATAGTCAGGTCGCCCGAAAACTGGACGAAGGTGGACACGGCTTCCATTGCCTTCGGTCATGGCATATCCGTGACGGCAATTCAACTGATTGCCGCGATGTCGGCGATAGCCAATGACGGCGTTTTGATGAAACCATACATTGTGAAAGGCCTGACTGACAAGAATAATAATCCCATAAAAATGCAAACTCCCGAAGCAGTTCGCCAGGTAGTATCGCCCCAAACGGCAAAACGCATGAGCAAAATGCTTACCGAAGTTGTGGCGGCAGGCGACGGCACGGGAAGGAACGCCTTTATTGAAAATGTGGCGGTTGCCGGTAAAACCGGAACAGCGCAAAAGTATGATATTGTCCAAAAAGCTTATTCTTCAGACAAAGTACGCACTTCTTTTATGGGATATTTTCCGGTTGATAATCCCCAGGTTGCCATTCTTGTTATTTTAGATGAGCCGCAGACTGATAAATGGGGCGGCGTGGCCGCCGCGCCGTTATTTAAAAAAATCGGCGAACAGATATTGAACCGTTTTGAAACAAACATCAGGGAAACAAAAATCGTGAAAGCAAATATGTCCGATATGGTACGCCTGGTTGCCGCGGGGGACAATCATATTGGCGAAGATTATTTTGTCCTGGATGATTCAGAAATGCCTGATTTTACCGGACTTACAATAAGGCAGGCCGTGAAAAAGGCCAGAGCAAACTCAATAGATTTAAAAGCATCAGGCAGCGGCTGGGCGGTGAACCAGCATCCGCGGCCCGGGACGGCGTTGTCCGGCGAGCGCGTCTGCCAAGTAGTTTTTGAAACAGGCTATTGAGGGAGATATGCAACTAAGGCATTTACTGGAAAGTGTGGACATTGTCAATGGTCCCCAAGATACGGATGCTGAGGCGTCGGAGGTTTCTTATGTCGCCGGCAAGTGCAAGGCCAACTCACTTTTCGTGGCGATAAAGGGACTGCAGCATGATGGTCACGATTATATTCCTGACGCGGCGGCCAGAGGCGCGCGCTTTATCGTTCATGACAGAGAGGTAAATATTCCCGCCGGCATTACGTCAATCAGGGTTAACGACAGCAGGAAAGCTTTAGGGGTTCTGGCCAGAAATTATTTTAAACATCCGTCCGGCAGCATGGTGCTTGTTGCCGTAACCGGTACCAGCGGCAAGACGACAATCGCCTATCTCCTGGAAGCCATATTAAAGACGGCGAAATTAAATTGCGGTGTGCTGGGCACGGTTAATTATCGCTACGCGGATAAAATATTTTCGGCTCCCAACACTACTCCGGAATCCTTCGAGATGCAAAAAATTTTACGCGAAATGGCCGATGAAGGCATAACTCACGTCATCGCCGAAGTGTCATCACATGCCCTTGCTTTAAAAAGAGTCGACGCGTGTGATTTTGACCTGGCAATATTTGCGAATCTTTCTCCCGAGCATCTTGATTATCATCGGAATATGGAAGAATACTTTCAGGCAAAAAAACGCCTTTTCGGTGAGATATTACCGCTTAGCAAAAAAAAGAATAAATATAAAATGGTAATAAACGGCGATGATGAATGGGGAAAAAGAATATTGCGCGAAATAGAATTACCATCTCTCTCTTTCGGTATGGGGGCTGATAATGCCGTCAGGGGCTTTATTAATGCTTCATCTCTGTCCGGCATTAAAGCGGAGCTTGTGCTGGACGATGAAAGAATGTTTGTCGAAAGTGAACTTATCGGCAATTTCAACGCGTATAACATCATGGCCGCCGCCACTGCCGCTAAAGCCTTAGGCGTAACATCACCGGCCATTAAAACCGGAATAGCTAATTTAAATTATGTGCCCGGTCGTCTCGAGAAAGTCGATACGCCTTTAGGGTTCAATGTTTTTGTGGATTACGCGCACAAGGCGGATGCTTTACGGCAGGTGCTTCAGGCCTTAACGGATTTGAAAAAAAACCGAGTTATCACGGTCTTTGGCTGCGGAGGGAACAGGGACCGTGCCAAAAGGCCTCTTATGGGCAAGGAAGCAACAGATTACAGTGACCTGACCATTGTCACTTCCGACAATCCTCGTCTGGAAGACCCGCTGGCGATAATCGCGGAAATAGAAGCGGGAATCGATCAGAAAAAAATAAGAAAAATGTCCCGCCATGAATCGCTAAACGGTAATGCTTCGCATGCGTATATGATTGTTCCACAACGGAAGAAGGCAATCGAAATCGCGATAAACATGGCGCAAAAAGACGATATTGTTCTCATTGCCGGAAAAGGCCATGAGGATTATCAGATTATGGGAACCGAGAAAACGCCTTTTGACGATCGCGTAGTTGCCGCGGAAGCTCTGAAGAAGAGGGAATAAGAAGTGATTAATAATTCGCCCATGATTTCTTTAAACGAAACGCTGAAGGCAACCCGCGGTGTTTTGATTGCGGGCGAGCATGGTGCTGATTTTCGCGGTATATCCACGGATTCACGCCTTTTGCAGAAAGGCAACCTGTTTATCGCGTTGAAAGGTGATAGCTATGACGGTCACGATTTTGCAGGTTCGGCGCTGGAGCGCGGCGCCGCCGGTGTTGTGCTCAGTGATGAAACTAAAATAGATTTAAAAATGGCGGGCGCAATGGGCGCTGTAATAAAAGTCTCCGACACGCTGACTGCTCTGGGTGATCTGGCTCACTATTGGAGGAAAAAATTTAACGTCACCGTAATCGGATTAACCGGTTCTTCGGGCAAGACCACAACCAAGGAGATGATAGCGGCGATAATTGGCCAGAAGAAAAAAATTCTGAAGACCGAAGGAAATTTGAATAATTTAGTCGGCCTGCCGCAGACGCTGTTTCGGTTGACGGCGCAGCACGAGGTGGCTGTTGTGGAAATCGGCACGAATAGTCCGGGCGAAATAAAAAGGCTTACGCAAATTACCGAACCGGATATCGGACTGATAACGAACATCGGTCCGGCGCATCTGGCCGGGTTGAAAACAGTAGAAGGTGTAGCAAGAGAAAAAGGTGATTTGTTTGCTCACATGAAAAAAGACGGCATCGCCGTCATAAATTGTGATGATGAGAACGTAAAAAAAATTTCCGGAAAGTGGAAGGGCGGACGCATCAGTTTTGGCATGAGTGACCAGGCGGATATATCGGCAAGGGGCATGGAAAAAGCCGGTGCCGGGAGCATGCGATTTTATTTCATAGCCGGTGGCAAAGAGCAAAAAATTGAGATTAAAATTATTGGCATTCATAATATTTATAACGCGATTGCCGCGGCCGCGGCTTCTGTGGCTGCGGATATAAATTATCAGACAATAATAGACGGCCTGGCGGCATTTCGGCCTGTGCCCGGTCGTATGGAAGTAATCAAGCTGAAAAACGGTTCTTATCTTTTGGACGATTCTTATAACGCCAACCCTTCTTCTATGCGGGAAGCATTGATGACATTAAAAGAATTGAAAAGCAGTCATAAAAGTTATGTTTTTTTGGGTGATATGCTGGAATTGGGAGATGCGGCGGATGAAATGCATCGAAAAGCGGGAATGCTGGCCGCGACTACGGGTGTCAATACGCTTTTTTTAAAAGGGGAGTTTTCCGGTAAAACCGCCGAAGGAGCCTCACAGGGAGGATTGTCCCCGAAAAAAATCCGGCTTTTATCGGATACGCAGGATGCCGTTGATTATTTAAAGTCAGTGCTAAAAAAAGGCGACTGGATTCTGGTAAAAGGCTCGCGGTGCATGAAAATGGAAGAAATATCGAGAAAAATATGCAACGATTTCGGCTGTGAAACGGTTTGTTCAGACACGCCGCCGACCCAGGAGTGAATGACAGATGATTTACGAATTTTTATACCCCTTGCATACGACTTTTTCGTATTTTAATGTTTTTCGCTATATAACGTTTCGTACTATTTTTGCGACGATAACGGCTCTTCTGATTTGTCTGGTGGTCGGCCCCTGGCTTATCCGGAAGCTGCAAAGCCTGCAAATTGGCCAGTATATAAGGGAGGACGGGCCTCAAAGCCATCTGATGAAAAAGGGCACCCCCACGATGGGTGGCGTCTTGATTATTATAGCCGTTGTAATTTCCTCGGTGCTTTGGGCAAATCTTTCCGTCAAATATATCTGGCTGATACTCTTGGTGACAGTCGGCTACGGGCTAATCGGGTTTGCCGATGATTACCGCAAGCTGACGGGTAAAAATTCCAAAGGTGTCTCAGGAAAAACGAAGCTGGCCGCGGAAATAGCGATAGCGTTATTTGTCAGTGTGATTATTTACTTCAAGCCGGGTTTTAATTCACAGATAACAATTCCATTTTTTAAAACGATTCTGCCCAACCTGGGCTGGGGTTATATTTTACTGACTACCTTTATTATTGTAGGCGCGGCCAACGCGGTAAATCTTACTGACGGACTCGATGGATTGGCTATTGGTCCGGCGACGATTTGTTTCGCCACGTATCTTCTCTTCGCCTATTTTGCCGGAAATATCAAAGTGGCTGAATATCTGCAAATTCCTTACGTGCCGGGCGCCGGTGAGCTGGCGATTTTCTGTGGCGCGCTTGTGGGCGCGGCGCTGGGATTTCTGTGGTTCAACACTTATCCCGCGGAAATGTTTATGGGAGATGTCGGCGCTCTTTCTCTGGGCGGGGCTCTTGGTACGCTAGCGATTATAACGAAGCAGGAAATATTGCTGGTGATTGTCGGAGGTATTTTCGTCCTGGAAACTTTTTCCGTAATATTTCAGGTGGGTTATTTTAAGATGACGCAGGGAAAAAGGATTTTGCGCATGGCGCCGCTGCATCACCATTTTGAATTAAAGGGATGGGCGGAACCGAAAATAATCGTCCGGTTTTGGATTGTTTCTATTTTACTCGCGTTATTGGCGATAAGCACTTTAAAGCTGCGTTAGGGAATATATGAAATTAGAAGGAAAAAAAATAGTCGTCCTGGGCATGGGGATAACCGGAGTTGCCGCTGCTTTGTTTTTGGGCAAGCACGGCGCCAAGGTGAAAGCTGTGGATGAAAAACCCTTTGCCCAATGGGGTGCTGCTTTTGAAAGAATTCAACACGAGCCGTGGCTGGAGAGGTGCAGCTATAATGAAGAAGTTCTCGACGGTGCAGATTTTGTTGTTCCATCTCCCGGTGTTCCGCCCCGCAATAATTTGCTGCAGGCGGCGCTTAAAAGAAAAATAGCAATAATCAGTGAAGTGGAACTGGCCTTCAGATTTTTAAAAGCGCCCCTGATTGCGGTAACCGGAACAAACGGCAAAACGACCACAACGACTCTTCTGGGCGGCATATTGAAAAAAGCAGGTAAAAAAACTTTGGTCGGCGGCAATATCGGCAATCCCCTGATTGGATGTGTTGAAGATTCCAACGGGGCCGATTTTGTTGTTGCCGAAATCAGCAGCTTTCAGCTTCAGTGGACTGATAAGTTCCGTCCTTATATATCAATTTTACTCAACGTAACCAGCGACCACATGGATTATCACGGTTCTTTTGAAGAATATCTGAGGGTAAAAAAGCTTATATTTGCCAACCAGAAAAAAGAAGATTATGCCGTTGTCCGTGCCATGGAGTTGTCCCGGTATGGATTAAAAAAACAAGTGAGCGCGAAAATAACAGCTTTTAGCTATGGAGAAGAACTCGAAGAGGGCATATTTGTCAAAGGGGATAAAATAGTATTCAGGACGGCAGAAAAAGAAGAGGAAATATATCCGCTGGATATCATCAGGCTTCCCGGAATTCATAATGTGGAAAACGTAATGGCCGCGGTTGTGGCGGCGAGAATCTGCGGATGCGCCGAAGAAAGTATAAAGACTGCTGTGGCGGAGTTTCACGGCCTGGCGCACCGGATTGAATTTGTCGCGGAAAAAAATAACGTTAAGTTTTACGATGATTCCAAGGGGACGAACGTCGGTTCCGTGGCGAGCGCGCTTAGCGCTTTTTCCGGGCCGGTTATTTTACTTATGGGCGGACGCGACAAAGAAGGGAATTTTGAGGAATTGCGCCCGCTTATTTTGGCCAAAGCCAAACAGGTGATATTGTTCGGTGAAGCGCAAAACCGCATCGCAAAGCTAATCGGGAATAATATTCCTAAACTAAACAGGCCGAAGTTACGCGATGCCATAGAAGCCGCTTTTGAAATTGCACAGCCCGGGGATGTGGTCTTGCTTTCGCCCGGATGTGCCAGCTTTGACGAATTCCGCGATTACAAAGAAAGAGGCGACTATTTTAAAAAAATTGTGAGGAGCAATTAAATGGAAGCCGCGGTTAAGCATGAAAGCAGCTCGCCCGACATTATATTGCTTTTTGTTACTCTGGTTTTGATAACCATCGGTACAACGATGATTTATTCGTCGAGTTCGATTATCGCTTTGGAAAAATTCAGCGACAGCCGTTACTTCATCAAAAAGCAGATTGTCTTCGTTTTTATGGGAATGCTCTTAATGGTTCTGATGACGAAGATTCCCTATGAACATCTGAAAAAGTTAGCTTATCCCGGCATTTTACTCGCAATAATCTTACTGGTTTTAGTTTTGGTTCCCGGTTTTGGTATCAAAAGCGGCGGGGCAATGCGCTGGCTGAATGTGGGAGGCGTTTCTTTTCAGGTCACGGAGATGGTAAAAATAGCTATGGTTCTCTTCCTTTCCTGCCTGTTCGCCCGCAAAACGTATCAGCTGAAGAACTTTAACAGGGGAATTCTTCTTCCCCTGATTGTCACGGTAGCCATTGTTATTTTGATTTTATTGGAGCCGGATTTCGGAGCTGCTGTTATTATCGCTACCATATTTCTTTTTATGCTATGCGTCGCCGGCGCGCGCATCAGGCATCTTTTATTCCTTTCGTTTTTGTTTGTTCCCGCCGCTGTAATGCTGATATTTCTCAAAGGATACAGGTTGACTCGCCTGACAACTTTTTTGGATCCATGGAAAGACCCCAGCAATACCGGCTGGCAAATTGTGCAGTCGTTAATATCTTTCGGTTCCGGGGGAACATTTGGAGTGGGTATTGGTGAAGGCATGCAAAAACTGTTTTATTTACCTGAGCCGCACACGGATTTTATTCTTGCCATAATCGCCGAGGAGAGCGGTTTTTTAGGAGTGAGCATAGTGATTGCCATGTTTGCGGTATTTGCCCTGCGCGGTTTTATGATTGCAATGAAAGCTCCGGATTTTTTCGGAACATTGCTGGCGGCGGGTTTGACCCTGGTTATCGCCCTGCAGGCGATTGTAAACATTGCCGGTGTGATGGGACTTATACCGCTGAAAGGCCTGGTTTTGCCTTTCTTGAGTTATGGGGGTACGGCGTTCATGATGAGTATGGCTTCCGTGGGCATACTGCTGAACATTTCCTCGCAAACGGCATAGATGATTTATGCGAAGGAAATGAAGGTTTAACAATACTAAGGATGAGGTCGGTATATGCGCGTAATAATAGCAGGTGGAGGAACGGGAGGACATCTGTTTCCGGGAATTGCCATTGCTGAAGAATTTCTCAAAAGAGATGACAAGGCGCGGGTAGTATTCATCGGCACGAAAAAAGGCATTGAAAGCAAACTTGTGAGCAAGCTCGGATACGAATTGAAAACCGTGGAAGTGGAAGGCTTGAAGGGACGGGGAATGGCGGCGCTGGTCAAGGGTGTTTATCAGGTGCCGAAAAGCTTGTGGCAATCGAGGAGGATTATAAAGGAATTTAATCCGGACATTGTTATTGGTGTTGGAGGTTACGCTTCCGGGCCTGCGGTTCTGGCCGCGCATTTTATGGACAAGCCTACGGCTATTGCCGAGCAAAATGCCGTGCCGGGAATTACCAACAAAATACTGGGGAAATGCGCGCGCAAAATATTTGTCACCTACGAGCAAACAAAAAAATATTTCCCTGAAGATAAAGTTGTCGTAAGCGGTAATCCGGTGAGGGCCGCCTTTGCCGCGGTTAAGGACGCCCAAAAGGATAATAAGAAAAGGAACTACTTGCATTTGCTGGTTTTCGGCGGCTCACAGGGCGCGACGGCAATCAACAAGGCCATGATTGACATGCTTCCGAAATTGGTTAAAACGAAGCGGAAAATTCATGTCGTTCATCAGACAGGAGCCCGGCAAGTGGAAAAAGTTAAAAGGGCGTATCAAAAATATTCCATCAAGGCAAAGGTTCTGCCTTTTATTGTAGATATGGTCAACGCTTACTCAGAAGCCGACCTGATTATTTGCCGCGCCGGCGCGACATCACTTGCTGAAATTACGGCGGCAGGGAAACCGGCTATTTTAATCCCGTATCCATGGGCGACAAACGATCATCAGACGAAAAACGCCCAGGCGATGGAAGATAAGGGAGCGGCAATAATGGTTCGCGAGAGTGAACTTGCCGGAGGAAAATTATTCGAAGCGGTTGAGGGAATGTTCAGTGATGAAAAGAAA
Organism: Deltaproteobacteria bacterium; assembly: GCA_011046295.1. Taxonomy (GTDB): domain Bacteria; phylum Desulfobacterota; class Syntrophia; order Syntrophales; family Smithellaceae; genus UBA4810. The sequence goes on from DSAV01000202.1 coordinate 12,849, forward strand.
CTGAATAATGTGGCGAAGAAATCAGCAAAGCTGGGTAACATAAAGGCTGCGGTTGAAATAGTCAATGAATGTAGCAAGTTAATTAATGAAAACATGAAGGAAGATAATGGCTAACAGCAGAGAGAACGGATTGATGCAAAAGAAAGTGAACAGCATTCACTTTGTCGGGATCGGCGGAATAGGCATGAGCGGAATTGCCGAGGTGCTTCTTAATCTGGGATACGAAATCAGCGGTTCTGATTTGCATCGTTCTGACACAACGGAGCGTTTAAAAAAACTGGGGGCAAAAGTGGCTGTTGGGCACAAAGCGAAAAATGTTTGCCTTGCCGATGTCGTGGTGACTTCCACCGCGGTCAAAGAAGATAATCCCGAAGTCAAAGAGGCGCACAGGAAAAATATTCCCGTCATTCCACGCGCGGAAATGCTCGCAGAGCTTCTGAAAATGAAATTTTCCGTCGCGGTATCGGGAAGTCACGGCAAGACAACGACAACTTCGATGATTGCCACAATTCTCGCGAAAGGAAATCTCGACCCCACGATTGTCATCGGCGGGAAGCTGGCGAGCATTGGAAGCAATGCAAGGCTTGGTGACGGCGATATTATAGTGGCGGAAGCGGATGAAAGCGACGGCTCTTTTTTGAAATTATCCCCGACGATAGCCATTGTTACCAATATCGACCGCGAGCACCTGGATTATTATCCGGGAATTAATGAAATAAAAGATGCATTCGTGAAGTTTTCCAATATCGTTCCATTTTATGGCTCCACAGTGTTGTGCGTTGATAATGAGCATGTAAGGGAAATATTGCCGCTTATCAAAAGAAAGACAATTACGTACGGTATTAAACATAACGCTGATTACACGGCGTGGGGAATAAAAATTTCGGGGGATCGGCTAACTTATAAGCTCGATTATAAAACGAAGATGCTGGGCACGGTGGAGCTCAGGGTTCCGGGAACGTTCAATGTGTATAATTCGCTGGCGGCAATCGCGGTATGCCGTGAGCTGAACCTCGATTTCGAGGTTATTAAAGAAGGATTGCTGGCTTTTTCCGGTGTCCAGAGGAGAATGGAAATAAAGGGTGAGGTTTCGGGAGTAACCGTTGTTGATGATTACGGCCACCATCCGACGGAGATAAAAGAGACGCTGGCGGCCGCCCGGCAGGTATGGAAAAAGAGGGTGATTGTTGTTTTTCAGCCGCACCGCTTTTCCCGCACGAGAGCGTTATTTGACGAATTTACCGCCGCGTTTGCTGACGCGGATGTTTTGATACTCAACGATATTTATCCGGCCAGTGAGGAGCCGATTCCCGGCATCAATTCCGCCGCTTTATGGGCGGCGATCAGGGAAACGGGACATCCCAAGGTGGAATACATTGCCGGCGAAAAGGAAACGGTAAAATATCTTCTGGATATGGTACGGCCAAAAGACGTGGTTATTACTTTAGGCGCGGGCAATATTTACAAAACGGGAGAGTTGTTATTAAAAAAATTGGCATCAAGGAAAAAAAGGAAATGACGGCCGCTCGAAACAGGATAGAAGCTATTTTAGGCAAAGGCTTTGTAGAACAAGTATTGTATGACGAACCCGTATCGCGCCACGCTTCTCTGGGTGTCGGAGGAAAGGCTGACGCGATGATTGTCATTAAAAACGAAACGCAGTTGGCGGATATTGTAAAAAAATTAAAAGAAGCCGAAGTAAATTATTTACCGGTGGGTAATCTTACTAATGTGATTGTGCGCGACGGCGGATATAAGGGCGCGATTTTGCTTATGAAAGAATTAAATGAGGTTAAGTATTATCAGTCACAGGAAGGCGCACATTATATTTTTGCCCAGGCGGGCGCTTCACTTTCTTCGATAGTGAGTGTTGCCGTGGAGGAGGAACTTGCGGGCATGGAATGTTTTGCCGGCATACCCGGTTCCGTGGGAGGCGCCTTGCGGATGAACGCGGGGGCATACGGTAAAGAAATAAAAGATGTCATAAGCAAAATACACATGATTGATAATCAGGGAGATAAACAGGAATTAAACAAAGAGGAGATATCTTTTGGCTACAGAAAGGCGGACTTTCCGCCCGGCGCCATAATCGTCGGCGCGGATTTCCTGCTGGGAAAAGGAACAAAGTCCGAAATTAAAAAACAAATATACGAAATCATGGAGTGGCGTCGCAATAACCATCCGTTGGAGTATCCCAGCGCCGGTTCAATTTTTAAAAATATTTTCGGCCGGCCGGCGGGGAAAATTATCGAAGAGCTGGGGTTGAAAGGAACAAGTCGAGGAGGGGCGAAGATATCGACGAAGCATGCCAATTTCATAATCAACGAAGGAAACGCCACGGCTTCCGACGTATTGGAGCTTATAGGTTTAATTCAGTCAAGGGCAAAGAAGGAAAAGGGAATTGTGCTGGAGACGGAAGTAATAGTTGTGGGAGAGCCTTAATGGCGGCCAGGGCAGCGAAGAAAAGCTACAGAGCGAAAACCTATCGCGTGCGACGCAGGTCGGGTGAAGTGCTTGGAGATTTATTCCGGGCTGTTTGCCTGCTGCTTTCCGTCTTCGTGCTGACCTGCTCTTTTATCTATGTATACAGCTGCCTTTTGAGCAGCCCGTATTTCGAAATACGGGAAACTTCCGTGCGCGGGCTTAAAGAACTGACGGAAAAAGATATTCTAACGTTGGCCCAGATAAAGACTGCCGGAAATCTTCTGGCCGTAAACAAGACTGCGATTAAGAAAAACATCAAGCTGAATCCATGGGTAAAAAATATTTATATCGGCAGAGAACTGCCCGGCAGGCTTGTAATCGCCTTGCAGGAGAGGCAGCCCCTTGCCTTGGTCGAAAAAGGTGGCGATTTTTATCTGGTGGATGTGGAGGGCTTTTTATTTAAAAAACTATCGGATGACGACTATGTTGACCTCCCCGTAATAACTGGTTTTGAAGAAGGAAATAAAACAAAAGAACCTTTGTTTTTAAGTGCGATTAACCTGGTAAAGCTTCTGGAAGGGTCCCGGTCCTACGCGTATCTGGGAATACTTTCCGAAGTAAATATAGACAGCCATTATGGTCTATCTGTGCTGACGGAAAAAGGAATGTACCTCAGACTAGGCACCGGTGATTATGAAAGTAAATTGAAAAGTTTAAAAATAGTGATGGCTGATCTGGAAAAAAAAGGCATGACCAGGGGGTATTTGTCCATTGATTTAGCCGATGCCTCGAAGATAACTGTTCAACGCAGAGATGGAGTTGCGCGTGTCCAGGGCGATGCCAGAGGCAAGCGTTATCGGATGTAGGGAAATGAAAATATTCAAAGAAGAGGTGAAATACTGATGAGTGCGAAAAACGAGATACTGGTTGGGCTCGATATCGGAACGACAAAAACCACGGCAATTGTCGGGGAAGTCACGGAAAACGGAATCGACATTATCGGCATCGGAACGTCACCGTCCAAAGAAATGAGGAAAGGCGCCGTGGTTAATATCGACAACATGGTGGAAGCGATTAAAACAGCCGTGGACGAAGCAGAGCATATGTCCGGTTGCCGTATCAATTCTGTATATGTCGGTATTGCCGGGAATCATGTTAAAGGCCAGAACTCACTGGGAATAGTATCCATAAAAGGGCGTGAAGTGGATGAAGACGATGTGCAGAGGGCCATTGAAGCTTCCCGCGCCATCGCTGTTCCTGTGGACAGAGAAATCATGCACATTCTTCCGCAAAATTATGTCGTCGATGGTCAGGACGGCATAAAAGATCCGAAAGGGATGTCCGGAGTGCGCCTAGAGGCTAAAGTGCATATCGTTACCGCCGCGTCTTCGGCTATACAAAACATCATAAAATCAGTGAACCGTGTCGGGCTGGATATTGATGATATTGTTATGGAGCAGTTGGCGGCGACGGAGGCAGTGCTGAGCTTGGATGAAAAAGATTTGGGGGTGGCTTTGATTGATATTGGCGGCGCCAACACGTCAATTGCCATTTATGCTGAAGGAAGCATCAAGCACACGGCAATTCTTCCATTGGGGGGAAATTATATTACTTCAGACATAGCAACGGGACTGCGTACACCTTTAAACGATGCGGAAGAGATTAAGCTGAAGTACGGATGTGCCCTGACTTCCATGATTTCGAAAGAGGAGACGATAAGAGTGCCCAGCGTAGGAGGCCGCGAAGACCGTGAAGTATCCCGCCAGATACTGGGAAGAGTTATAGAACCGAGAATAGAAGAAATATTGAGTTTTGCTTTCAAAGAAATTGTGCGTTCCGGCTTTGAGGATTTGCTGGCGGCTGGGGTTGTTTTGACCGGCGGCACGGCACTTTTACCCGGCATCGTCGAACTGGCTGAGCAGGTATTCGATATGCCGGCGCGTAGAGCTAACCCGACCGGCGTGGGCGGGCTGACCGATGTCGTGAATTCTCCGGCGCATTCTGTAGGCGTCGGCTTAATTGTTTACGGCAGCAAGCAAATGGAGGGCGCGTCTGTTTATGGGAAAAAGATAAACATATTAGGCAGAATATTTAGGTCATTTAAAAAATGGATTTTAGATTTTTTTTGAAAGGAAGGTGGAGACATGTTTGAATTAAAGGAAGTATGTAATGAAAATTCGGCAAAAATCAAGGTGATTGGTGTTGGCGGTGGCGGCGGTAACGCTGTAAACACAATGATTTCATATTCCCTGCGTGGGGTGGATTTTATCAACGCCAATACAGACTCGCAGGCTTTAAATGTTTCGCCGGCGACGGTAAAAATTCAACTGGGAATGGAAATAACAAAGGGGCTGGGTGCCGGCTCCAACCCGGAAATCGGCAGGCAGGCCGCGCTGGAATCGCGTGATGAAATAAGGCCATACCTGGAAGGCGCGGACATGATTTTTATCACTGCCGGCCTTGGTGGGGGAACCGGAACGGGAGCAGCGCCGATTATCGCGGAAATAGCGCGGGAGTGCAGTGTCCTGACGGTTGCGGTTGTTACTAAACCATTTCAATTTGAAGGTAAAAGGCGCGGACAGCAAGCGGAAGACGGAATTGAAGAGTTACGGGACAAGGTGGATACGTTGATAGTAGTTCCCAACCAGCGGCTTTTAAGTTTGGGTGGGCGCAGTCTTTCGCTTCTTGAGGCTTTTAAAAAAGCGGATGATATTCTTTATCAGGCTGTTAAAGGGATTTCCGATTTGATTCTTGTTCCGGGATTGATTAATCTCGATTTCGCCGACGTGAAAAACATCATGAGCAGCATGGGCATGGCAATTATGGGCACGGGATATGCGGGAGGCGAGAACCGCGCGGTGGAAGCGGCACAGAAGGCGATTTCTTCGCCGCTTTTGGAAGATAATACCATTCAGGGGGCCCGCGGCATACTGCTTAACATTACCGGCAGTCCCGATATGAGCCTTTATGAAGTAAATGAAGCTTCTTCTCTGATTCAGTCCGAGGCGCACGAAGATGCCAATATAATTTTCGGCACGGTCATTGACGAAGATATGCGCGATGAAATACGCATCACTGTTATTGCCACAGGATTTGATGACGGCTTTGTGAAGAGCAAGGTATCGCCGGAAAATGTCACCCATCTTGCTGGTTTCCGGCGGGAGGATTTATCGACACCAGCTTTCATGCGGCGTGAAAAAACGCGTAACAGCGCTAATGTCGTGACAGTGGGAATGGAAGAGGAAACGGAAGAATTGGATCTGGAAATACCGACATTCCTGCGGCGTCAGGCAGATTAAGCGTACAGAGTTGAAAAAATTTGAGAATAAGGGTTGAAGGCCATGATTAAAGCATGGATTGGAAATTAAAAAAATATAAAGACCTGCTTGGGCGGGAGAAAGGTTATATAAAAAAAGTTTGGGGCACTTGCCGTACTGTATGCCTGGCGTATCCTAATTACTACCGGCTGGGCATGGCGAATTTGGGCTTTCAAACAGTTTATAAGATATTTAATGACCAACCTTCCTTTCTTTGTGAAAGGGTTTTTCTGCAGGCGCCGGAGAAAGATGCCGAATTCTTCTCCGGCGCGGCGGAAATTGTAAGTCTCGAAAGCCAGAAGTCAATTAACGAATTTGATATTTTGGCTTTTTCCATATCATTTGAAAACGATTATCCCAATATTTTAAAAATAATGGCGCAAGCGGGAATCCCACTTTTGGCTGCCGAGCGATCCGAGCCCCACCCCTTGATTATGGGCGGCGGAATAGCCCCAACACTCAATCCGGAGCCGTTAGCCGATTTTTTTGATTTATTTCTTCTGGGTGAATCAGAATTAGTATTACCTGAGTTTACTTCAGCTTTTGAAGAAGCGAGACGTAAAAAATTATCACGCAACCAGTTCCTTTCGGATTTGCAAAAAAACATAAAGGCAGTTTATGTTCCGTCTTTATATAATGTTAATTATGCAAACGATGGTAAAATTAAATCCGTTAAACCTGTTGAAAAACAATTACCCGCAAAAATTCAAATAAACGCTGACGTGGACATTAAATCTTTTAACACGCAAGAGGTTATCAGCGCGCCGCGCGCGGAGATGCAGGAGATGTTTCTGGTCGAATTAAATCGCGGGTGCGCGCATTACTGTCGGTTTTGCGCCGCCGCATATATTTATCATCCGGCGCGTTTCAGAAAATGGGAAGAAATAAAAAAATCAATCAAGGATGGTCTTACCCAGAAGAAAAAAATAGGATTGGTTGGAACCGCCGTGTGTGAACATCCTGACCTGATCAAAATACTAAAATACATAAAAGATAATGAAGCGCAGGCGGGAATATCCTCCCTGCGTATTGACAGTATTTCCGAAGAAATCGTTTCGCTGCTCAAAGAAACGGGGGTCGAAACAGTCGCGTTGGCGCCGGAAGCGGGTTCGCAGAAAATGAGAGATATGCTGCGCAAAGGGATAAAAGAGCAAGATATCATTAGGGCAGTGGAAATACTTATCGGTAATGAAATAAACAAGATAAGATTATATTTTATGGTCGGCCTGCCCGGGGAAACTGAAAAAGACATTGACGCCATAATAGAATTAACCAAGAAAATTCAGCATACCGCGCTTAAATACACACAGGGAAAGAGGAAATTCCGCAA